>DATCWN010000061.1:0-8036 GCA_036566285.1 Hanamia sp. | reverse complement strand
GGGGCTAGGATAAATTTTTCTGTTAAGGATTCAGGTATTGGTATTCCACCTGGGATGCATCAGAAAGTATTTCAACCCTATTATCAAATAGCTAATCAAAAAGGAAGTCATAAAGGTATAGGACTTGGATTGTCTCTTGTAAAAAGAATTATTGAGGATTTACATGGTGTCATCACAATTGAAAGCAACCCTCCAAAAATACGGGGGACAAAAATACTGGTAACCCTTGATAAGCATACACTATTAGAAAAAGACTCTGCACACGGATATTCTATTAAGAATACTGACAAACCTTATTTTGAAGATGTAGAAATAAAAGACATGGTATATGATAAATCCAAAGCAACTATTCTTTTAGTCGAAGACAATGTATCCATGGTAAACTATCTTATTAAAAAGCTAGGTGAAAACTATAATATTTGTTCCGCCTGCAATGGGAATGAGGCATTGACTAAAATAAAAAATCTTCCCGTTTTACCAGATATAATTATTTCGGATGTAATGATGGATAAAATGGATGGGTTCACTTTCGCTAAAATTATTTCAAAAGATGCTGTATGCAACCATATTCCTTTAATTTTTCTTTCTGCAAAATCTACCAAAAAAGATAAATTGCTTGGGTTAAAATTGGGAGCCATAGATTTTATACAAAAACCGTTTTCAATCAGAGAATTGATTCAAAAAATGGAATCCATTTTAAAGAATGTAGAAAAGCAAAAAGAATCGCTACGAAATACGGGCTTGAAACTAATGAATCAACCAGCTTTTGTTCAAAATAATATCGACATTTTTGAGCAGAATTGTAACCTTTATAATTTGACGTCCAGAGAAAGAGACATAGCTAAATTAATATGCCAGGGTTATAAATATAAAAATATAGGGGAGACTTTGTTCATCGCAGAACGAACGGTTACTAAACATGCACAGAATATTTTTGAAAAAACGGAAGTAAAAAATAAAATAGAATTAATCAATAAACTGGAAGCCAAAACAGCGCTATCAAAACAATCTCATTACTGAAACTTACCAAACCGGGTACAAATAAGTCAACGATTAATTGAGAAACGCGAGGACTAAGGTATGTCACAAGAAAAGCTCGCATTTGTATTGGGTATTGGATCTGATTAGCTTTGATAGGTTTATTACCGTAACCAAAGGATTTAACGTTTCTACGCCACGCATTTTATTATAGCCAGCAATACTTTCCATTTATATTACTTCTTCCATATCATTGTTTTACTGATACAAATTAACACATTCCAAAACAGGTATAACCAAACCCGGAGAAGTAATATTGGTAAGAGAAGTAATATTGGTAAGAGAAGCGGTAACCCCATTTAATAAAACCCCTTTATACCAATTATGTTAGACAGTGCCAATAAATTTCCTATCTCTCTGCTTGTTCTGATAAGGTTATTTTCAGTAAATGCTAATGCAGTTGCCATATCCAGAGGCTCATGTCCGATAGGTATTAATGCGTCAAAATATAGTTGCAAAACAGGATCGGGGTTCAGAGGTACTTTTCCTGCTATACCGATGACTGGCAGCCCGTTTAGCTTCGCCCGGCGCGCCACACCGAACGGCCCTTTACCCTTGGTAGTTTGATCATCAATACTACCTTCACCAGTTATAACCAAATCACATTTTTGCAACGCCAAATCAAAACCGGTAAGTTCAAGAAAATAATTAATGCCATTCACCAACTTTGCATTTAACAATCCGCACAGCCCTGCGGCAGCGCCTCCCGCAGTACCTCCATACTTGAGGGCAGCAATGTTTTTACCTGTCTGACTCAGGATAACTTCAGAAAGTCTTGAAAGCCCCGCATCCAATATCGGCACCTCTGAATCGGAGGCACCTTTTTGAGGGCCGAATACTGCTGCTGCTCCCTGCTTCCCTAATAACTTGTTGTCAACATCACAAAGCACAATTACTTCACATTTCCTGATCCTCCTGTCAATTCCCGATGAATCAATAGAAAAAAGGTCCATAAGATCTCCCGGCAAGGAAATATCTTTACCGCCTGCACTTAAAAAGCGAAACCCAAGGGCTTTTAGTATTCCCATACCACCATCCACCGTTGCAGAGCCGCCCATTCCAATTATTATTTTTCGCGCTCCTTTATCCATAGCATCTGTAATGAGTTCTCCCGTACCCATGGATGTTGCCTGCATTGGATTCAATTCATTTCTCTGTAGCTGGTGTAGTCCCGATGCGGTAGCCATTTCTATCACAGCTGTTTTACCTGCATCAATTAAACCAAATGATGCATGTATTTTTCTTTTCAAAGGATCGTGAGCTACTGCATTTACATGAATTCCATTGGACTTGCTCACAATTAAAGACCCTGTTCCGTCTCCTCCATCTCCTACAGGAAAATATTCAAAAGCACCCTCCAGTTTACTCTGCGTCAATCCTTCCCGTATTGCCAATGCTGCGTCACCCGCGTTTACGCCGTGTTTAAATGCATTGGGAGCAATAAGAATATTCATAATAGATGTTTTTAAAATAGGGCTAATTGAAATGAGGAGGGTTATTCATACTGTACTTTTTCTACGGGCTTTGTATTCACCCTATTCTTAATTAATTTGACACCAATTACAAAAGCAATCAAAATAATTGCCAATACAAGAATATACCTCAAACCTAATGACAGATCAGGATTAATAGAAGAGATTTCAGAGGTTAGCATGTGATATTCCGGTATAATCCATTTGAACACATAGGCCTGCGCCAAAACAATAAAGCAGATTACAATCAGCATAATGAAACTATGCTTCACTGTAAATCTGAAAAGCGCAGACTCTTTGCCAACGAGGTTTCCTGCTGCTGCGGCTACGGCAATAGATGGAGGAGAAATCATTTTGCCGATTACACCGCCAGAAACATTTCCTGCGACTGTTACCACAGGATCAACACCTATGGAAGTAGCTGTAACCGCCTGAAGTTTGCTAAACAATGCATTAGACGAAGTATCTGAGCCCGTAATGAATACACCCAGCCAGCCAAGCACGGGCGCAAAGAATGGGAAAAATGAACCGGTATTTGCCAGCGCAGATGCTAAGGTCAGGACAATTCCTGAATCATTTACTAAGTAGGCAAACCCCAAAACAGATGCTATCGTAATAACAGGAAATTTAAGTTGTTTAATTGTAAGTACAAGTATCCTGGCACCATCACTGAATCTTAAGCCGATTAAAGGAATTGTGATAAAAGCTGATAGTAAAATAGCCGTACCTGCTGCAGATAAATAATTCAATTTAAAAATGTGCGGTATCAATTTACCATCTGCACTTACAATGACGTTGTGAATTCCCCAAAATTTGAACTCTATTTGTCCGAAAGAATTGAGAACTTGTTTTACCGGCTGCAACCCCCAGGCTACAATCATTATTGTCAACAAAATAAATGGCGACCAGGCTCTGATAATCTGGCTGGTTGAGTACACTTTTTTCTCCGTAATTGACACAGAAACTTCATTGGGAAATCTCCAGATATTTTTTGGTTTCCAGAATTTCAAAAAAACTATAAGGCTTATGATTGAACCAATACCGGCAAGGATATCAGGAAGAGAGGGGCCTAAAAAATTAGAACAAGCCCATTGTATTACAGCAAAAGAAATTCCTGATACCAATATAGCGGGCAATACTTCTTTTGTTTTTTTTAATCCACACATTAATACTACCAAATAAAAGGGAAGCATTACAGATAATATCGGGAGCGTTCTTCCGACCATTTGTGAAATGGCCATCTCAGGAATTGAGGATACCTGCGATGCAACCGTTATCGGGATACCAATAGAACCAAATGCAACCGGTGCTGTATTGGCAATGAGACAGATTCCGGCAGCATAAAGGGGATTAAAGCCAAGGCCGACAAGCATTGCGGCAGTTATGGCCACAGGAGCTCCGAAGCCTGCAGTACCTTCCAGGAAAGAGCCAAACGAAAAAGCAATTAATAGCGCTTGTAGTCTCCTGTCGGAAGTGACCGATGCCATAAAATGTTTGATGATTTCAAATTGGCCGCTTTCCACGGTAATATTGAATAAAAAAAGTGCGGTAATAACAATCCAGCAAATCGGGAACAAGCCATACAATGCCCCGTTAACAGTCGAAAGAAGCGCTAATTTGACCGGCATGCCATAAACAATGATTGCTATACATAGGGCAATTCCAGTGGCTATTAAACTGGCCTTAGATCCCTTCATTCTCTTTATTATTAATGCCCAGAAGATAAAAAGTATGGGTATTACGGCCACGAATGCAGATAAAGTAATGTTATTAAACGGATTAATAACTTGTGTCCAGTTCATAATTTTACTTTTTTACAGTATTTACAGAAGGGTTAACTTTACTTAAGAGGTATTGCAAAAACATTCTAATCGTTACAGATAATTTTCCAACAACTTCTTCCATTCTTCGTAAAGCCGGTCGTACACAGCACGGTTGGTGGGCTCAAAGCTTCCCATTGGTTTACAATTCGTGAAGGCTTCACTATATGATTTGAAAATCCCTGCACCGATACCTGCACCCAGTGCAGCTCCCACACTTCCATCATTTTCATACAACTCAACAGCAACACCCGTTGCATTGCCAAATGATTGTACAAAGACGTCGCTCAAAAATAAATTGGCTCTCCCTGCACGAATAATGGTTGGGTGCAGGTTATTCTCCCGCATAATATCTAAACCATAACGGAAAGCAAAAGCAATTCCTTCCTGTACGGCTCTAAAAATATGCGCATTTGTATGCCTGTTCAAATCCAGGTTGCTGATGTGAGCGCCAACAATTTTGTTTTCAAACATGCGCTCCGAACCATTTCCAAATGGCAAAATAAATAACCCATCACTCCCGGGGTTTATTTCAGAAGCCAGGGAATCCATTTCTTTATAGCTCATATTTCCGCCACAAACTTTCTTAATCCAGCTATTCATAATCCCTGTGCCATTGATGCAAAGCAGCACTCCAATCCGTTTATCATCTGTTGTATGATTAACATGCACAAAACTATTTACCCTTGAAAGTTTATCAGAAAGTAATTGATCCGTGACTGCGTAAATAACTCCGGAAGTCCCGGCATTGGCAGCCACTTCACCCGGTCGGAGTACATTCAACGATAGCGCATTATTGGGTTGATCACCAGCTTTGTAAGTAACGGGGATATTTTCGTTTAGGGATAACTGTTTGGCCACTTCCGGCAACAATTGCCCATGTGAGGAAAAGAGCGGCTGCACTTTGGGAATGAATGAATTTTCAAAGCTGAAATATTTCATCAAATCACCGGAAATTTCATCGTTTGTAAAATCCCAGAATATTCCTTCTGACAATGCAGATGCCGTTGTAGTGATTTCACCGGTTAATTTCATTGCGATAAAATCCCCGGGTAACATAACCTTATCGATCTGCTTATAAATTCCCGGTTCATTCTCTTTCACCCAGAATAATTTTGAGGCAGTAAAATTGCCTGGGGAATTTAATAGATTTGAAGAGCAGTTTTCTGCCCCGATTCCATTACAAGCATTTGCTCCAATTTCCACCGATCGGCTGTCACACCAGATAATACTATCTCTTAAAGTTTTCTGCTGCCGATCTACTATTACCAGTCCATGCATCTGGTAAGAAATGCCAATCGCTGCAACCTTACCGGAGTCAAACTTTTTTGAAGTATTTAATTTTTGAATCGCCTTAACTGTATGCTCCCACCACATTTCCGGCGACTGCTCGGCCCAGCCGGATTGCAATGAAATAATTGGCGTTTCCATTTCGGGATATTGTGCGCTTGCTATAGATCTCTGTGTGGCAGCGTCCACAACCGAAACTTTTATAAATGAAGTCCCAATATCTATCCCTAATAAAAGCATGATGTATTTTTTTAAAATTAGTGGCTGTTATTTACAAAAATTCATTTCAATTTTTGACTGAGTTCCTAATCCTCCTGACTTTGAAAGATAAACTTTC
Source organism: Hanamia sp. (assembly GCA_036566285.1). Lineage (GTDB taxonomy): Bacteria > Bacteroidota > Bacteroidia > Chitinophagales > Chitinophagaceae > Ginsengibacter. The sequence continues at coordinate 2,079 of DATCWN010000061.1, read as the reverse complement.
AAAATGCGAATACAAGCCTTCGAAATCTCTCTTTAGAATCAATTTTTTGTCAAAAAGAGTACTCCCCATGCCCACTCCCACAGCGCCTGCTTTAAAAAAACCTTCAATATTCTGAATTGAAACGCCCCCGGTAGGTAATAGATTGATTTTGCTTAACGGACCTTTTAATTCCTTCAAATAGGCAGTTCCGAATTGGGTTGCCGGAAATACTTTTACCGCAGAGGCTCCCAGCTTCCAGGCCTTATATACTTCCGTGGGAGTTAAAGCCCCCGGAAAAACAGGAATTTCATTTTGCACACAATAAGTAATAACTTCTTCATTCAAAATTGGGGTTACGATAAAAGATGCACCAGCTTCTATTGCGGATTCCAGATCAGCCATTTCTAACACTGTACCCCCTCCAATGTTTAAGTCAGGATATTGTGCTGATAAACTCCGGATAATTTGCGGAGCCTCATCAGAGTTCATTGTTATCTCCAAAGTAGTCAAATCGGCTTTTTGATAAAGCGGAACAATTGTTTCTATGATCTTGGGAGCAACATTTCGCATGATGCCGATTACAGGCATCGTTTCGAAAGATTTCCAGGAAAATTGATTTTTTGCATTCATAAGCAAGTTTTATAAATTTTTGAGAAAAGAAAAGTAACCTAAGCCCCGTTATTTTGTTTCAATATGATTAATTGACCTTTGATTATGGAGTCTTCAACATTTTTTTCATCTATTTCAATGGCCCTATCACCAAATCCCAAAACCTGGATGGCTCTTTTATAAAAATCATACAAATTGTCGCCGGCGCATAATACTATCTTATCACAAGAAATGGATGATAGCGCAGCCATTTCTTCCCCGATCAGCAGCCCGCTTAGGTAATAGTAATTTTCCATTGAAGATTTTTTATTCAAAATATCTCTTGTACGAATCCCGAATAAACTACTCAATATAGAAGGCCGGGCCCGGCTCGCAAGGACTGCATCATCGAAAACTTTCCAATCAGTAAAGTCCGGACCAGGCTTTTCAACAGAACTTTTAAGAATGCTATGAGTGGAAAGTACCTGGAACAATTCACCTGTCATAAAAGTAGTAAATCCCGTTATTTTTCCGTTTTCACATACGATATGTTTGCTGTGTGTGCCGGGCAAAATGAAAATACTTTTCCGGTAAAGATCTTCTTTGCCCGCTAGTCCGATCATTTGTGTTTCTTCCCCCCTGATAATATCCGAATCAGAACATACCCCTGATATTAATTGAAAGCCATAAGGAAACAAAGAATGTTTTATCGACTCTACATACAAGCCTTTTCCATCAATATTAAATGGCAATGAAGCGTACGGTAATTCACGGATACCAATATTTGAAGAGGCCATTCCTGAGATAACGATCTCAATATCCGTAGGAATGTCCACTCCCAATTGCTCAATTTGTTGTTTCAAAAAATGAAGAAATATAAATTCACGATCGCCTCCGTGCTGCTGCCATTTAGAATAAAGCGCTTTGACTCCAAAGGAAGACACCAGTTCTTTCATTACATGCACAGAGGATTTTTCTACCAGCCGGAGCCGGAAGTTAGAGGTACCCCAGTCAACGCTTAAAAAGATATCTTTCATTTTCTATTACCTGTTTTTACCATTCACTAAATGATCCGTCTGCGTTTCGCCAGACCGGGTTTTTCCAGTCATGGCCTATCTTAGCCATTTCCTTTACTGCATATTCATCAATCTCTATTCCCAGCCCGGGTTTGTTATTCCTTGCAATAAAGCCATTCTCAATTTTAAAATCATCCTTATTTACAACGTACGAAAGTAAATCAATGTCGCCCTGGTTATAATGGATGCCCATGCTCGTTTCCTGGATCAAAGCATTGGGTGTGCAAAAGTCAAATTGTAATGCCGCAGAAAACGCAACAGGACCCAATGGACAATGCAAAGCCATCATCATGTCTGATGCTTCTGCCCACGACGCAATTTTCTTTGCTTCCATAATTCCACCTACGTGGCTTATATCGGGCTGCAGGATATCAATGTCAGCATAGTAAATCAGGTCTTTAAAAGATGCCCTTCCGGCGAGCCGTTCGCCCGCCGC
>DATCWN010000549.1:0-6844 GCA_036566285.1 Hanamia sp. | reverse complement strand
GAAAACAAGGCCTCCATAAATTTGTCCTTTATTCATTTTCTTTGGATGAAATTCTATCTTTTCACCGTAGATGGTTTTTATGTTAAATTTTTTTATGATAAAAATAGAGACCATTCCGGTTACTACTGCGGAGCCAATAACACCGTACATGTGAAAGCTGGCAAGATGAAACATTTCCTGGATCCTAAACCATGAAATTACTTCTGACTTTACCAATATGATTCCAAAAAGAATTCCTGTAAATAAATATTTCAAATTAAACCACCATGGGTGATGCAATGTGGATTCATTAATGCACATTTCATCCAACGAGCTGACTTCAAAGTCAGTGTTTGTTTCGGTTTCTATTTCCATTTCCGCTTGTGTTGCGTTATTCATTATTTAAAGCTTTAAAATAAAAGGTAAAAGGAGATTAGACATAATAAAGCCGCCTGCCATAAAGCAAATAGTTGCAATTAATGAGGGCAGTTGCAAATTGGAGAGGCCCATGATAGAATGGCCGGATGTACAACCACCGGCATACCTGGTTCCGAAGCCAACCATAAAGCCTCCGCCCACTATCATAATAAGCCCTCTCGGGGTTAACAATTGCTGCCAGTTGAAAAGTTCTGATGGAATTGATGAATGCAAATCATTGATACCATAAGCTGAAAATTGAGACACTAAATTGGGATTTATTTTCATGGGCTGTCCGTTCATAAGAAATGTGGCGGCTATAAATCCTCCTGCCAATATGCCTCCGACAAAAAATAAATTCCAGGCCTCTTTCTTCCAATCATAATTAAAGAATGGAATTTTCAAAGGCGCACATGCTGCGCATATATGGCGAAGAGACGAAGACACTCCCAATCTTTTATTTCCGATTATCAACAACAAAGGAACCGTTAATCCGATCATCGGGCCTGCTACATACCAGGGCCAGGGCTGTTTAAAAAATTCGATCATGATATTAACTTATTTGGATGATTACAAAGTTGGGGATTTTTCTAAAGCGTAATTATTTTTTTTACTCCTTTCGAAAGAAGCTATTGTTGGTTGTAAAAAAATAAAGCGGCATTGAGTAGCCGCTTTTGCTTGTTTTAATTGTTTTAAAATGAAGATAAACCTTGTGGAGTTCGGGTGTTGATGATAAATCTTATCCTTTATTTACGCGATTGTTTTTTCTATGCATTTTCCCATCTTTATTTTTGTTATCTTTTTTCCATTCTTTTTTGTTGGCTTCCATTTTTTGCTTTTGCTCAGGAGTTAAAATGCTCTTCATCTGATCTTGCTGGCTGGCCCTCAATTCCTTAGACTTTTGAATTTTCTGTTCCTGCGTCAGGCTTGCATCATTTTTTATGGCATCTCTTTGTTCTTTAAAATTTTTACGAAGGTCATTCATTTTCGTTTTTTGATCCTGCGTAAGATTCAAATCCTTCATCATTTTTCCATCTCTTTTTTTATGAGTGGAATCTCTTTGAACTTTTTGAGTAGCATCTACATTTCTTTTTACCTGTGCATTGCTATTTGCTGCAAAGAAAAAAGTGGCGATTACAATTACTAATAATTTTTTCATGGTTTATATTGTTTAGTTACAGCAATAGATGCTGAACGGTAAATAAAGTTTAAAACACGAATTGTTAAAAGGTAATTAATAAAAAATGGTAAACATTCTTCAATGTTTACCATTTTTTTACTGACCTATTCTTAGTTTATCTTAAGAACAATAATTCCCTGTACTTCGGTAATTCCCAATATTCATCATCTACCAAAAGTTCCAGTTTATCAACATGGTACCTTATTTCGTCAAAATATTTTTTTACCTCATCGCAATAACCAATGGCTTTCTCACGCGAATCTTCAATTTCATTTACAACTTTCCTTGCTTCTATCATGGCTTTCACGCGCGTGTTGATTACGTTGATATGTTCCGAAATTTTTGTAGCGATTAATTTTTGCGCAGCATAATTGCTTTCATCAAAACCCAGTTCTTTGAGACCCTTCATATTTTTTAGCAACACATTCTGATATTTGATAGAAGCAGGTAATACATAAGTACTTGCGAGGTCGCCGATAACCCTGGCTTCTATTTGGATTTTTTTGGTGTAATTCTCCAGCCATATTTCGTGCCGTGCTTCAAGCTCGATGTTGGAATAAATCTGGTAGCGCTCAAAGAGATTCTTCGATTTTTCAGTTAAAAATGAATCGAGGGCCAGTGGCGTGGTCTTTACATTAGCAAGTCCTCTTTCTTTAGCCAGGGTTTCCCAGTCGGTGCTGTATCCATCGCCTTCAAATAAAATAGATTTACTTTCTACAATATATTTCTGGATGGTCTGCATTAAAGCGATTTCTTTCTTTTCTCCTTTTTCAATAAGTGCGTCCACCGCAACTTTAAACTGGGTTAATGTTTCACACATAATAGTATTCAACACCGTCATTGGCCCGGCGCAGTTTGCAGAAGAACCAACAGCCCTGAATTCAAATTTGTTTCCAGTGAAAGCAAAAGGAGAAGTACGGTTCCTGTCTGTGTTATCAAGCATTAATTCCGGAATGCTTTTATGTATATCTAGTTTGAGCATGGCCTCATCCTGCTCATCAAATTTTTGCCCAACGCGCTTTTCAACTTCACTCAGAACGCTGCTTAAATATTTACCGATAAAAATGGAGATGATTGCCGGAGGCGCTTCATTGGCACCCAATCTATGGTCATTCCCTGCGGAAGAAATAGAGGCTCTCAACAAATCTGCATAATCATGAACTGCTTTAATAGTATTTATGAAAAAAGCAAGGAACATCAAATTTGTCTTGGGTGTTTTGCCAGGCGCCAATAGGTTAACGCCGGTATTGGTGGCAAGGCTCCAGTTATTATGCTTGCCGCTTCCATTAATTTTTGCAAAGGGTTTTTCGTGTAATAAAACGATAAGATTATGTCTTTTAGCCACACGACTCATCACATCCATCAATAAAATATTGTGATCCACAGCAAGATTCACTTCTTCGAAAATGGGAGCGCACTCAAATTGCGAAGGCGCTACTTCATTATGACGCGTACGCAGCGGGATACCTAATTTGTAAGCCTCTTCTTCATAATCTCTCATGAAAGAATATACCCTTTCCGGGATGGCACCAAAATAATGATCATCCAACTGCTGCCCTTTTGCTGGCGCATGGCCAAATACGGTTCTGCCGGTCATCATCAGATCCGGACGGCCGCTGGCAATGCCCGCATCTATTACAAAATATTCCTGTTCCCACCCTAAAGTTGGTGTTACGTGTGTTATATTTTTATCGAAATACTGGCACACATCCACCGCTGCTTTTTCGAGCGCCACGGAGGATTTTAATAGAGGTGTTTTGGCATCCAGGGATTCGCCTGTGTAGGAAACAAAAATGGTGGGAATACATAAAGTTTTTCCGTTTCTCATTTCCATAATAAATGGAGGTGAGGAAGGATCCCATGCGGTATAGCCGCGGGCTTCAAAAGTCGCTCTTAACCCTCCGCTCGGGAAGGAAGAGGCATCCGGTTCCTGTTGAATTAGCGCTGCTCCGTCAAATTCCTCGAGAGCGGTTCCATCTCCTTTAATGGTAAAAAACGAATCGTGCTTTTCGGCAGTAGCGCCGGTTAACGGTTGAAACCAGTGAGTGTAATGGGTAACGTTTCTGGACTCGGCCCAGTTTTTTAACGCTGAGGCAATATGATCGCCCATTTTTCTATCAATTTTTGTTTGATTTTTGATAGAGGATACCAGGCTTTTATAAGCCTCATCACTTAAAAATTCCCTTGCTTTTTTTAAATCAAAAACATTTTCCCCAAAAAAACTGGTTATTTTCCTGGATTCGGGAACATCAGTAAATTTCGAATTTGAAAACAATTCATGAAGAGCATTAAGACGTAATGATTGCATTTAAATAAGTTTAGGTTGCAAAAAAACAACTTATTTTTTAAAATAGATGAATTATTTTTTAGAGATAATGAGCTTTTGGAGAAAAAATGAAGAAATAAATTACATCTTTTTATTTTTTATGTAAAATGCTTTTCTGACTAAATCCCAGTTTATTCCGCATATAATTGGAATCATAAGAAGAATGAAATAAATGCTTCTGTACCGTACAATAGCCCCGATTATCGGAATGGTGTATCCAATAACCAGAAACATGGTTACACTAAAAAACACGCAGAAATAAATCAAAGGATCTAAGTTTATATTTTTTTTCCTGAAGAAAATGAAGAGTAAAAAGAGTATTTCGAATAAGAAAATTTCTATAGCGAATGGAAGATATACAAAGCTTTCGATCTCTGTAAAATAAGGGCGCATTAATGAGTGATTGATTGCCTGTGGCATATTATTTAAAAAGCTTCTAAAGTTGGGATAAAGTGGATTGATATTTATAGTAGAGGCGCCTTCTTTAGAAATTTTTATGAATTCAATTTGCCTTTCAGAAACATACCGGGGGAGATCTGTTTTTGTTGAAAAAAGTCCCGAACAAAAAAACAATACGGTGATGATTGCATACACTCCTATAAAAGAAACAAGGGCATATTTTGGTTTCCGATGGGCAATGATCCACGCCAGCAGAGCCGGCACTAATGTGATAAAAACAAAACCTCTCAATAACAGAATGAGCAAAAGAAAAACCGTGATGAGTATGAATCTTTTCCATGAAAATTTTTGATTTCTCATTAAAAAAAACAGATGGTAAATCACCAAAGAAAGGCAAAGTAAGATAAGCCCGTCGCGGTGGATCATTGCTGAGAAAAACAAAGCCGATGGCAAAATAAAAATGCAGATAAGAAGTTGAAAAACCGATGTGGGAAAAACTTTGATAAATACTTTATATAAAGCTATTACTCCAAAAAAAACGAGAAAATTATAAAATAAAGTATTGATGAAATAATTTTTCCCACTGAAAATATCGAAGAGGGAAAGTATTTTAATAATCAGGTTGCTTCGTGTATCATTCCAGAAAGAATTATTGGCTTCCAGGAACCCTGAATAGCCATTGTTACGGTTGTCCTGGAAAATGTTGATGAAATATTCCTTTGTGTTATTGAAAAGAAGATCGTACTCAACGATGCCCGCGTTATGAAAAGAAAGTGAATCGGAATAAGGATAATAATACAGATTAAAGTAGCATCCGATTAAAGATGCAAATATTCGTAATAAAAACAAGGGAATGAGAATGCGACCGGTTAATCCGGATTCTGTGAAAAATTTAATGCGGGTAAGTAACCAGCAAAAAAGAATAAGATAGAGAATGAAAAGAAAATAAAACAAGAATAAATTTTTAGAATGTGGGAAGTTAGTTAAAATATTCACATTGAATTACCCATATAAAGGACAAGAGATTGTAAGTTTGCTTTTTTTATAAATTATGGAGATAACATTTGAAACAGCAGAAAAACTTGGACTGAAAAAGGATGAGTTTGAAAAAATTAAAGAAATCCTGGGACGTACACCAAACTTCACAGAATTGAGCGCTTACTCGGTAATGTGGAGTGAGCATTGTAGCTACAAAAATTCAATAAAATGGCTGAAAACGTTGCCACATGAAGGTTCTAAGCTTTTAGTGAAGGCGGGCGAAGAAAACGCAGGCCTTATGGATATTGGTGATGGATTAGGGGTCGTTTTTAAAATTGAAAGCCATAACCATCCTTCTGCCATCGAGCCATTTCAGGGAGCGGCTACAGGCGTTGGCGGCATTCACCGCGATATATTTACCATGGGTGCACGGCCAATTGCCACTTTAAATTCCTTACGCTTTGGAAATTTGGATAACGAAAAAACGCAACATCTGTTAAGAGGTGTGGTGCGTGGCATAGGTCATTATGGAAATTGTTTTGGTGTGCCGACTGTGGGTGGTGAAATTTATTTCGAAGATTGTTATCATACCAATCCTTTGGTAAATGCCATGAGCGCCGGCGTAGTGCGTTTAGGCGACACCGTTAGTGCCACGGCACTGGGAGAAGGAAACCCTGTTTTTATTGCAGGAAGCGCCACTGGAAGAGATGGAATGGGCGGAGCGGCTTTTGCTTCGGCGGACATACATGAAAACAGTGCCGAAGATTTACCCGCTGTTCAGGTGGGTGATCCCTTCCAGGAAAAAAAATTATTGGAAGCCTGCCTTGAAGTAATAAAAACCGGCGCTGTGGTGGGTATGCAGGATATGGGGGCCGCAGGTATTATTTGTTCTACTGCTGAAACAAGCGCCAAAGGCGGTGTTGGAATGAACATTTATTTGGAAAAAGTGCCGACAAGGCAAAGGAATTCCGCGAACGGTGACACAGCTATGAAATCGTGGGAATTATTGTTGAGTGAAAGCCAGGAAAGAATGCTTTTAACCGTACAGAAAGGAAGGGAAAAAGAAGTGATTGATATTTTTGAAAAATGGGATTTGCCTTGTTCACAAATAGGAGAAGTTACCAACGGGGAAATGCTTCGCTTTTATATGAATGATGTGCTGGAAGCGGAATTGCCCGCAGAAAGCTTAGTGCTTGGTGGCGGGGCGCCGGTTTATGAAAGAGAGTATTCTGCACCAAAATATTTTGAAAAAATAAATGAATTTGATCCTGGAAAGATTCCTGTCCCGGAAACATTGAAAACTATTGCCGAACAATTAATTCAATTGCCATCTATTGCTTCGAAAAGATGGATTTATGAGCAATATGATAGTATGGTTGGCGCTGCCAATCTTAATACCAATGCACCCTCAGATGCGGCTGTTGTGGCTGTTCGCGGCACGCAAAAGGCGCTTGTTCTTACTACGGATTGCAACAGTCGCTATGTTTTTGCCAATCCTCATGTAGGTTGTATGATTGCAGTAAGTGAAGCCGCCAGAAATATTGTTTGCAGTGGAGGAATTCCCT
>DATCWN010000413.1:0-10993 GCA_036566285.1 Hanamia sp. | reverse complement strand
AAGCTATAGGGAAGCCTGCTATCTGCTATAATAGATTGCCACAGAATTCCGGAGATTGCTTCGTGCCTCGCAACCCGAAATTCTTCGCAATGACGTGTTCTTATTGTAACTCAGCTTCGTCTATTTATGAGCGTTATATTTTGCATTAACATCGTACATGCAAAACATTAGAGGAAAAAACTGAGAGCCAACTTTCTGATTTCTGATTATTTATTTGTTTTAAACGCAGTCTGACCTGCGGTACCGACTGCTAACCTTGAACTTATTCCTCCAGAGAAGTTTCTTCGTCTATTGAGGATCGTTATATTTAGCATTACATCGTGCATACGAACCATCAGGATAAAAATTGAGAGCCAACTTTCTCATTTTTTATTTCTTTATCACCGTCCCATTAAATCGCTGAGAGCCTTTACCAGCGTTAAAAGCCCCACCAACCAACAACCTTGAACTTTCAACCTTGAACCATCAACAACCTTGAACCATCAACCTCGAACTTTCAACTTCATCAATACATCACTTTTATCACTTTCACCGTCCCGTCCGGCTTGGTTACCTGCAAGTGATATACGCCATTTGCCAGCTTGTAATCCCAATTGATTTGTTGGGTGCTGCTGCCTGCGGCAAGATTCATTTCCTGTGAAGTAATAACCTGCCCTACCGGATTCAACAGACGAATTTTGTAAATTCCTGCGGGCTGATTGGTTAATTGTAAATTCACTATTCCATTGGTAATCCGGTTCGGATGAATGGTGATTGCTGAGGGGCTATTTGTCATCAGCACTTTTACAATTTGACTCAATGAGGACCGGCCATCTAGATCAACGCTACGAATACGGTAATAGTTGTAACCCGGTGTTACACTTTCATCTACCCAATTATAAGTACCTGCTCCATTATTATTGGCCTCAACGATTGCTGACCGGGAAAACCGGTTGCCATCCAAAGATTTCTCTACTTCATAATGCAGCATATTTTTTTCATTTTCTACTTTCCATTGCACTGATATATTGGATCCTTTTAGTGTGGCTTTTATTCCTACAAATGTTACCGGCAATGCTGCTGCTTCTTTGAATACAATTCTAAATCTGTTGGCGGCATAAGAACCCGGTATATTTTCTATGGTAAAGTTGAATTCAGTAGTTCCGTCCGGGTTTAAAGCAGTGCGGGTTTTTTTATAATTATCTTCAATAAAACCTACAAGCCCATCTGCCGGTAGATTTTTGGCAACAAATACAAGCCTGTAAGGTTGTACACTCACTCCTGTAAGATTGAAGAAAATAGTGTCTGCCTGGCTGAGGGTATTTCTTCTTTCCACTACCAGGTTCTTTGCCCCGGAGTGGATAGAGAGATTCTCAGCGGCATTCACCTGTTTTTTTGCATCCATTGCATCTATGCCATTGCTGAACTCCCCATTAAATTGTTGGTAAGTTCCATCAACCAGTAAGGTACTGCCCTGAGCATTTACGGCATATAAACTGGTTTGTATTTCTGCTATTTTGTTGCTGATTCCCTGTGGCCTCATTATCATTCCATTTACACCTTTTATTTTGGCATTTTCATTTATCGCCAAATCGGTTGCAGAAGATACCCAGAACGCCTGGCCGCTTTCAATAAAATTAGGCGAGGCTGGCATGGGTCCGATATAACTTCCTCCACCAGGCACCACTCTGTAATTATTGGCACCATCCCATGCCAGGGTCTGAAAGGCTCCATATCCATAAGCTGAAAAGCTTCCTCCCAGATTAGGATCCCATACATAATAGAAAATATCATTCGATTTCGATAGCTGGCGCAAATCAATTGAAGAGGCATAAGGATTATTAACCGGCGTAAATTTCCCGGGAACCACTTTTATGGTCTGTAGTCCGGTATATAATTCTCCTGTAGTGCGCAAAGTGGTAGCGGTAACCGGTGAATTTACCGCATTTGCAGTACGGTCTCCCCTGATAAAAACAAAATACCCTCCGCGGGAAGAATCGAAAGGCGCCATTGTATTGGTAACCCCCACGTAACTATTGGGGGTTGGGTCGTACCATTTCATGGATGGACTCACAGAATTTAAGTCTATTCCATTTCCCGAAGTGGGCACAACCGGGGCGGTAATTTGTATGCCCCGCCCTTTTATACCATTAGTATTATTAGCCGTTTCACCTTCCTGCCATGCACCATGAATTGATTTGCCGTTATGAGTGGGTACTGAAAGAAACCTCCACGCCTTGCGTGATGGAATGTAACGTTCTACATTGAATTTTCCTGTGATCTTATTTCCGGAAGCAACCGTTCCTACGTTGGCAGTTGCCAAAGCAGTTGAAACAAGGGTAATATTATCCCCTGAATTTAATTTTGCGGAAGTACTGGCAAAAGAAAGAGTTCCTGTGATCTTCAGGGTATCCATTGAAGCGTTGGAAACGGTAAGGATATTTGCTCCATTATTTATGATTAAGTTTTTAACGGTGTGGGATGCAAACATACTACCGGCTATATTTTGTGCGCTTGCACCCTTCATTTCAAGAGTGCCATCCACTGCATTAAAAGTTCCGCTGTTACTAATAGTTCCTGCTATTTGCAATACTCCTGAACCACTAACCGTAACACGGGCATTGGAGTTAATTGTGACATTTCGGGCAGAAGCTGTTGAAGAACTTACAACAGGATAAAAGCCTGTACTTAGCGGTATAATAACATCCGTTGTGATATCAGGAACCAGTCCGCCCGACCAGTTTTTGCAATCCGACCACTCGGAGCTTGCTTTACCAGCCCAGGTTCCTTTACTTGTGCCGAGCGACACAGTAACTGTAGTAGTACAACTCGCGCTGTTACCGTATTTATCGGTTACGGTTAAGGTAACATTATTGGCTCCCAGGTTTGAACAATCAAAACTTGAGGGGCTGACCGTTATGGTTTCAATAGAACAATTACTATCATAGCTACTATCGTTTACCATAGCGGGTGTCAAGGTGGCAACGCCATTGGCGCCAATGCTAATAGAAGCGGGTTTGCAACGTGCTACCGGCGCAATAGGGTCAATTACAGGCAAAACAAGCGTGGAAGTGTTGTTACTGATAGTTGCATCCGGAGGAGCCGAAGTTACAATGGCCGTATTGCTTACCGATGGAACTGCTTCACATTTGGGCCTAACGGTAATGGTTATCGTGGTGGCTCCCCTGTTTTTAGCCAAGGTGCCCACATTCCAGGTGAGTGTACCTTTATTATCATTAGTGGCCGGGGCCGGATTGAATGAAAGGATGTCTAACGAAGCAGGTACATGGTCCTGGATAACTACATTTTCTGCGGCAGTTGATGTGCTGTTATTTACTACAAGAATTGAATACGTGAAAGGCGCTCCTAAGGTAGCGGAAGTAGTATCAGCAGTTTTGTATATTTCCAATTCTGCTTTAGTAGCATTAGGAGGATTATTACCCGGATATTCATAAGTAATTACAGAGGCACTGGCTACTTCTGTATTGCAATAACTGCTTTTAATATGAACGACGGTGTTGTTATATACTTTTGCAGCATTCCCCTGAACGGTAAGCTCAAGATAAAAAGTAAAAGAAGTTCCCGGTTGTAATGAGGGAGTGGTTGTAATGGGATTTCCCTGGTAAAGGAAACGGTTGTCCATTTCGTATAGGCTTGTGTTTTCCGCGCTTAGATTAAATTGATCCGCTATTAAACCAGTATTGGTAACGGTATATTCATATAGGATGGTGCTGCCGGTAAATTTCTTTACCGCACCCGTGGCCAGGTCTGGTGTAATAGTGGCATTGGGAATGGGATTTACAAGTACATGAGTGGTGTCTGAAACAGAACATCCATTTCCATTGGTAACGGTCAATGTATAATCCCCGGAATTTTTGGTGCCTGCATTCGTTATTACCGGGTTCTGTGCAACAGAATTAAAACCATTAGGTCCAGTCCAGGAATAAGCAGGTGTTCCCACGGCACCGGAGGTTACATTACCCGATAAATTCAACGTGGATCCCTGGCAAACCACGCTGTTAGAAGTAGCTGAAATAACAGGCGATGGCTTAACAGTTACATTGACGGGAACTGATGTAGCAGAACAGCCATCACTATTAGTTACAGTTACACTATAGCTCCCGGATTGGGATACCACGATGTATGATGTGGTAGCTCCGGTATTCCACAGATAATTATCCGCGGTGGAAGCCATTAATTCAACTGTTTCACCGGCGCAGAAAGTGGCAGATCCAATGGTTGTTATTGTTGGAGCGGGTTGAGAAGCATGTATGGTAAAACCGCCCGAAGCATTGACACCGGTATTTCCGGAAAATGCAGGGGAAGCAGAACCGACGGCTATTTTGTATCCTGTACCTGCTGCTGTTGAAGCAGGAATGGTGATCGTTTGACTGATTCCGCTGGTAACTCCATAATCACTGGCGCTGTAGCCCGCAGAAATTTTAAAGGAACCTAAATTTGTAGGTGCAGCAAAGGAGCCGGTGGCATCGCTTAGATAAAATGAATAATCGGTATTACCGGAATAATGGTTTCCGAATCCGCCATTAGTTACCGTAAAAATTGCTGTAACCACAGAGCCTGCACAAACGGGGGATCCGGTAATGGATACAGTTCCGATTGTTTGTGCCGTGGCTATTTCTCCGAAAAGGCAAAGGCCAATCCAGATAAAGAACGGAAATAATTTTGGCAGATGGAATAACTTCATAATAATATTGACTCTCTTATTTGATAAAAAATAATGAGGTATTTTAAAATGGTAGCACATCTTTAAACGAAAATTACGTTTAGGAAAGGAATGTGGTGGGCATTCCGGTATAAGAACGGAAAATCTATGAATATATTTTATCGGATAAGATATATTTCTATTTCTGGTCAATGGCTTATGGGATTTTACTTTTCAGGAATAAAAATATAGTCTCAATGTTGGGAAAAATCTCTACAATAGCGAAGCCTTCAAATAAGAAAATCCTTTATGCTATTGACCGTTAGAAGATTTTTTAGGAAACCCAAAAAATAGAAGTATTTAAGTAATTTATTTTCAGTATATTCAGCAGAATAGGAATTGTCAATGTGTGCTACGATGAATAAAAATAATTTTCACAAAAACCGGCATAATATTCTCATTTTCTTTTAAAAATAATATTATGAAAGTAAAACTCCATTCATCACTATTGAAAAAGAATTTCAAAAACTCACAGGCCATCATGGAAGGAATTTTACCTTTTACAGAAACGCCTTCCTTTTCTCATTTTGAAGATAAAGAAGACGGTTCCAGAAATGAAATGAAAGCCAGTGATTTGTTTTCTTTATTTACAGCAGACATTATAAAAGAAGAAATCGTTTTTACAAGATAAATTGATTACCAATTTTGAAATATAAGGCCATAGCTTTCTTCTGTAATAATTTCTTTCCACTGGTCTACTAATTTTTTATACGCTTTTCCTACGGGCATTATTTTTCTATCTAAATCATAAAGACCCAGTTTATTTACATTTCCCGCATCATTTCTTAATGCAGAATCCCAGTCCACCTGGTGAGTAAGGCTGTACCAGGTAAATCCCATGATAGGAATTCCATCTCGTTTCAAACGGTGAACATTGGCCCATTGTTTTAAAAGCCATTCTTTGCAGGCAGGCATTTTTATGTTGGTTTCCGTATGCATCATGGGCAATTTGTACCGGTGATAATATTGACTGGTAATTACATAATACCCAAAAATCTCTCCCGCCGCCTGCGTATGGCCATCAGGGTGCACGATGTGCTCATTGGTGACATAATAATCATTCCCCATGATGCACCTTCCTTTTACCTGGTTATCGACAAACCACCTGTATTCTTTAGCCGTCATTCCGTTACTTAATAAATAATCGTACATCGTTACGTTCAAAGGATAGCCATAAGTAAGGTCAAGGGATAAAAATCTTTTTTGATTTAAAAATCTGGCTAAAGGTGTGGCTGCGGGATCTATGGCATGAAAATATTCTGAAGATTCGCTTTGTATAAAAGTAGCTTCCGGTTGGATGCGCAGGATCGCGTGCATGGCCATTACGTTTGCTTTGCATAAATTCTTTAACGCATTCACAAAGGCGGCATCCGATTGTAGTCTTTCATTCCACCATCCATATTGCCCGGAGAACATGGCTGCTATAAAAATTTCATTGATAGGAGTATATAACTGGAGATCAGGAAATCGTTTTGCAAATGCCTCTGCGTATTCCGCAAAGTAATAAGGGAAATCAGGATTTTGGAAATTGCCCAGCCAGTCGGGTATTCCAAAATGACATAAGTCCACGATGGGCCATATCTCCAATTCTTTTAGTCGATTAAAAACCTGGTCGGTAAAAGCCCAATCATATTGGCCAGGCCCTGTATGCGTGCGATACAAAGGCGGGCCGTACCGCAAAAATTCGAGGCCCAATTCTTTCACCAAAAGAAAATCGGTTTCCCAATGTTCATAATGCCCACATTTTTCCATTTCATCCACTCTTTTAGTGGTGCCGTCAGGTAGCAAAATAGTAGGGTAACTGTTTTCAATACCTGTTGAAAACATGAATTTGGTTCCGGGCATGATCAGTTTATTTTTTCTTGAAAATATTGGGCTATCGCATGTTGCAGCGAAGGTAATTTAATTCCTTTATCACTTTGTAACGCACTATATGCCGGGCGTATTGCATTCCAGTGCATATCTGTTTGCAAACAGGGTGTTATATTTTTTCTTTGGTATCCTCCCCGAAAGGCCACTTCTTCTGCAAAGTCGCTCCAGGTAAGGGTTCCTTCGTTGGTCAGGTGCCAGATTCCTTTTTCTTCGTCTATTAAAAGATCCAACGTTTTATCTACTAAATGAGGAACATAGGTGGGAGAAACGATCACATCATTTACCACATGACAAATATTATTTTCCTTTAGGGAATTCAAAATATTGAAAGCGAAATTGTACCTGTCCCATGGCCCAAAGAAAGCGCTTGTTCTAATGATGAGGGAATCAGAATAATTTTTCAAAACCAATGACTCGCCTTTGGCTTTGCTATCGCCATAAATATTTAAGGGTTTTACAGAATCTAATTCTACATAGGGCGTTTGCTTTTCTCCATCAAAAACAAGATCTGAAGAAAAAATAATCAACTGAATACCGTGGCTCTTACAAATAGTCGCAAGGCTTCCCGGCGCTTTTGCGTTGAGAGTAAAACAAATTTCCGGTTCCCTCTCTGCATCGTCAACTTTTACGTAACCGGCCGCATTTATAATGGCCCAGGGTTTACATTCGTTAATTACTTTTTCTATCTGTTCTTCATTGGTGATGTCAACTTCTGTATGCGAGAATGCCCGGAAAGGAATGGATCTTCGTTGGCAGATTCTGACAAATGCATTGCCTAGGGTTCCGTTGCAACCGAATATGAGTACTGGTGAAACGGGAGCATTTGAAAGAAGTTTTTTGCTGCCCGGATAACTTTTATGCCACCACCCTGCTTCATTTAAAACCGGGTGATGGTAATTTCCGGTCTCAGATAATGAATGAATTAATTTTGCAACAGCCGTTGGGCGCAAAGCATTTTTGGTGATATCATAAACGCCGGTTTCATAAATCTTTTCTTCAACGGTTAGTAAACTGTTCCAATCAAAAGCGCCCAACAACGACCACGCCGTGACGGCTTTTATGTTCACGCCTTCTTTTGTCAAATCGCAACAAATATCCCATGCTTCTTTAAACCAGCGCAATTGCTCTTCGCGCGTACAGTTCATGTGTACTTCTGTAAGCGCCAATGGAATTTGAAACCGCTGCCACGCTTCTTTTAATAACGATTGTAAGCCATCAGGCTTTACCGCCCTTACCGCTGCCATGTCTGTATATAAATGTTGTCCGTTTCCTCCAGGCGTGCATTGCGGATGTAACTCAATTCTTTCATCAAGATATCGTTCTGATGTAACATAATAATTGAAACCGGCAATGTCAGGAGGGCATGGATTGTCCAGAAAAAATTGTAACGCGGAGCGGTCTATCCCTAATGAAATAAAATAATTCCAGAAATAATGTTGAGGCGTAAGCTTCCCGCAAAGAATATCGTAAGTGAGCCATCGTCTTTCGTTTTCAAAATCAGCCTGGTATTGTAAGATAGGCGTACTATGTATTTTGGCAAGGTCTTCCGTTTGTACCAGCTTTGCATTCTTATTTATTTTGCGGATTGCCTGCATGGAAAGAACAATGCCTTTTAATTGGTTCAAAAGCATTTTAGCAAAGCTTACTGCATCTTTATGATGCGGAAACCAGCAGCCGTATAATCCGCTGAACCTTGCTGTAGTAAGGGGTTCGTTTACCGGTGTATAATATTCAAGCCATGGAAATTCGGTGGCTACTTTGGTAGCATAGAGGGCAAGCTCTTCAGCAAAATTATCATGAGCCAGGCTTGTGAATGAAGGCCCGCTTCCATGATGTAATAACCCTGCAATAGGAACGATATGATGATCTCTTATTTTGTTGAGTTGCCGCCTTGTCTGATCCCAGTTTATTTCTTCCTCTTTTGAAACACGCTGATGTGCTTCCCATAAGACAGGGTAACGTAGCTTTTTAATTCCTAACTGAGCAATAATATCAATGTCATCTTTCCTGGAATAATGCTGTGCATAATTTAGCTGATCCCGAAAACTATCTCCGACTCTATTGATGGTGCATTCCAAACCTCCCCATATTTCAGGATTGTATAACTGGTAACTTGTGTCCATTTAAATGATATTCTAATTCGTAAGGTGTAACAATTTTTTTATAAAGTGTCAGCGCCTGTGCTACGACCTGGTCCATGTTGTAATATTTGTAAGTGGCTAATCTTCCTGCAAAATATACATTCTTTTCCTGTGCTGCCAGTAAGTGATACTTCCTGTATAGCTCTGCATTTTCCGGGCGTGGTACGGGATAATAAGGATCGCCTTCATCCCTGGGAAATTCATACACGATGGATGTCTTGGGATGCTTTTGCCCGGTTAAATATTTGAACTCTGTAATTCTCGTGTACGGGTGCTCGTTAGGATAATTAACGGTGCCTGTTTTTTGAAAAACTTCTTCTTCCAGCGTTTCAAATTTAAACTCCAGAGAACGATATGGTAGCTTGCCATAACAGTTGTCATAGAAGTAATCTACAGGGCCGGTATAGATCATCTTTTTAAAAGGAATGTAATCCTGTATTTCTTTATAATCTGTATTGAGCATTACTTTTATATTCGGATGAGCGAGCATTTTTTCAAACATTCGCGTGTAGCCGTACAAGGGAATTGCCTGGTATTTGTCTGTAAAATAACGGTCATCCCTGTTATTGCGTGTAGGTATTCTTGAGGTTACGGAAGCATCCAGTTCCGAGGGGTCTAAATTCCATTGCTTGCGGGTGTATCCTTTAAAAAACTTTTCATAAAGCTCTCTTCCTACTTTGTTTACTACCACATCTTCTGACGTTACAATCTTATCTTTTTTTTCAGCCTTAGATTCAAGAAAAGCATCTACTTCGCTGCTGTTTAAATGT
Organism: Hanamia sp.; assembly: GCA_036566285.1. GTDB lineage: Bacteria > Bacteroidota > Bacteroidia > Chitinophagales > Chitinophagaceae > Ginsengibacter. The sequence continues at coordinate 1,508 of DATCWN010000413.1, read as the reverse complement.
AAGCCATACAATTGATTGATGGTATTGAGATTGATTGGAATGGGTACCAACATCCCGTCAACACTTGCTAACACGCGATGTTCGTAAGGCCGCCATTCAGTAAAGTTTCCAAGGTAATTAAATACCTCTTTGCTATTGGTATGAAAAATATGAGGCCCGTATTTATGAACCAAAAGGCCATCTTTATTATAGTAGTCAAAAGTATTGCCTCCTATGTGGTTCCTTTTATCAACTAATAATATTTTTTTATTAGAGTGGGATGCCAACCGTTCTGCCAACACTCCGCCTGCTAATCCGGCTCCTACAATTAAATAATCAAACATACATTTTCCTTTTTTTAGTTTTTATTGTTTTGTTTTCTAACGCTTCGTCTATCAATTCCGACATGCTGTGCCAGGTTTCATTCCATGAATTAGTAGCAAGAAATGCGTCCACTTTTTTCAGCCATTCCTTTTTATTTTTATTAGTAAAAATATTTTCTGCTTCCACAATAAATTCTTCTGCGGTGTCTGCAATATGCACCAGGCCTTGTTTTCCGTAAGGAGTAACCACATCGGTTATTGAAGTTGATATCACGGGCTTGCCACCAGCGAGGTATTCAGGCGTTTTGGTAGGACTAATATATTTGGTGGATTCATTTAATGCAAAAGGAAGAATGGCCACATCCCAGCCGGAAAGATACAGAGGAAGGTCTTTATAATCTTTGCCTCCGAGATAATGAACATTTTCTTTTTTAGGGAGCGCTGCAGGATCTATTTTTATAACAGGCCCTACTAATACAAAATGCCATTCAGGGCGCAATACGGATAATTCATCAATCAAAGAAATATGAAAGCGTTCATCTATGACTCCATAAAATCCAAACCGCGGATGTGGTATAGATGCCTGGTCTTCGGGATCTTTTTTATGGGTTCTTGCTACCACAAAATCTGATTTATCTATGCTGCTTGGGAAAGGATGAATGTTATGATGTAAGTGTTTCTTAGCTTCGTATAAACTGTGCCCACCCGTGAATACAATATCTGCACGACTCATCAGAGATACTTCCATTTCCTTCAGTTCGGGAGGGGCAAATTTAAATGCCGAAAGTTCATCCATACAATCATAAATTATCAGTGAAGGATACAAATGATTGCTATAACTTAATGCCATTGGAGAATAATACCACAGAAGATAATTTTTAATTTCCTTGTCATCAATTAATGAATTGAGCAAGGTCTTTAAAATATGATTTCGCCTTTCAAAGGGAGTATTTTTTGATACCTGCAAAACGACGACCCATAAATTATGATCCATGGAATCCTTTTTTATTTTATAACAATTCGCATCCTGATCATACATAGGTTCTTCTATCACAAATACGCGATTGTAAATGGCAAACCTATTTAATAAATGTTGAGGCCGTTGATAAACAAAGTTCCACCTGATGTGGCTAAAGCAAATAAAATCCATCGTGTTTAAAATTAAAAGGTTAAGTTAAAAATTCAATAAGAGTTAAGCCAGTACTG
>DATCWN010000363.1:0-17652 GCA_036566285.1 Hanamia sp. | reverse complement strand
CAAAACACGCATCTATACAACCTGATTCATTTTCAAATGATACATGATCAATATGAATGTTTTTTTTGAAACTCAAGGAGCCTTTTCCATACCATTTATAAACAGCCTCCTTAGTACTCCAGAAAAGCGTTAGCAATTTTTGATGTTGTTCGGATGCGGGGAAATTATTTGCTAAATCCAATTCCTGTTCACTCAAAAATTTATCTTTCACTAATTCAATTTTTGGAGTTACTAATTCCACATCTATGCCTACCAGCTTATTTCCACTGATGATTGCTGCGGCGAAATCACCGCAATGCGAAATGGAAAAATGAAAGGCTCCATTTTGTAACCATGGTTTTTTCGATGTGCTAATAGAGATCAGATGCATAGGAAATTCCGGTTCCAAAAGTTGCAATAAATATCGCCCTGCAAGATGTTGTAATCTTTTATGTGGATGGCCTACTGTATTTTGTAAGTTTACTTTTTCTAAAAAAAAATCTTCCGGTTCAGTGATGTGCCACACCGCCAGTTTAGTAAAATCGTTGATAGTATGTTGATAAAATAAGGGCATTAAAAAAAATTATTCTTCTTTTTGAAGTTTGTTGAATTATTTTGCAACCATAAAAAATAACCGCAAGTAAATGATTTTATCTGACAAGAGAATTCTGGAAGAAATTGAAAAGAAAACCATCATCATTCAACCTTATAATCGCGAAAACCTCGGAAGCAATAGTTACGATGTACATTTAGGAAAACATCTCGCTACTTACAAAGATGTATTATTAGACGCAAAGGAACATAATGAAATTGAACATTTTGATATCCCTGATGAAGGGTTTGTTATAGAGCCCAATGCGTTGTATCTCGGCGTTACTCTTGAATATACGGAGACACATGCGCATGTTCCTTTTCTTGAAGGGAAGTCTTCTACAGGCCGCCTTGGCATTGACATACACGCCACCGCAGGAAAAGGGGATATTGGTTTTTGCGGGCATTGGACTTTAGAAATCTCCTGCAAAATTCCGGTAAGAGTATATGCCGGAATGCCGATTGGCCAATTAATTTATTTTCCGCTTGAAGGGCAGGTAGAAGTATCTTATGATAAAAAAGGTAACGCTAAATATAGCAACCAGCCTGACAAGCCTGTAGAAAGCATGATGTGGAAGAATAAGTTTTGACCCTTAACCCCTAAAGGGGGAAACCCCGATTTGAATTCTTAGATCCTTCCTAACAAGTTTTTTCAAAAATAATGTTTGAGGAATGGCTCTCACATTCCCCTTTAGGAGGTCAGGGGGTTTATGTAGTTGTTAATTCTATCACAGTTATCTCTGCTAAAATTCCTACTCTTCCGGGATAGCCAATAAATCCAAAGCCTGGATTCACATATAATTTTTGTTTCTCTTTTTCATAAAGCCCAGCCCATTCTTTATAAACATATTGTACCGGGCTCCATTTAAATCCAGGGATTTCCACACCAAATTGCATCCCGTGCGTATGCCCGCTCAACATCAAATCTATATCTCCATATTTAGGGCGCACCTGCGCATCCCAATGACTGGGGTCGTGGCTGATTAAAATTTTAAAAGGAATATTTTCTGTACCCGCACAAGCTTTTACCATGTCTCCGTATTTTGGAAATCTTGCCATAGCGCCCCAGTTTTCAATTCCGATAACAGCCATCTGTTCGCCATTTCTTTCAATAACCACATGCTCGTTCATCATCAAATTCCATCCAAGTTCTTTATGTACTTTCTTAAGATTCTCTAGGTTCTGCTCCTTGCTGACACCTTTATAAGGCCAGCTTGCATACCCGCCATAATCATGATTGCCAAACGTGGAATATACGCCCAGCGGCGCTTTTATTTTATCAAACACATCCATATACTCTTCCATCTCTGTTGCCCTATCGTTCACTAAATCGCCACTAAAAATAACTATATCACCCTTCTCTGCTATTATTTTTTCCACCCCATGCATCACTGCTTTTTTGTTGGTAAAACTGCCAGCATGAACGTCGCTGAAATGAACAATTTTAAGACCTTTAAAAGAGGACGGCAAATTATCAAAAGGAATTTTTACGTGTTTTACCCTGTAATTATATTTATTGCTGAAGCCATAAACCAGGCTTCCAAAAAAAGTGCTACCGGCCGCTAACCCAAGCCAACTAAGGAATACAGACCTGCTGATGCCTGCCTCATTCATCTGTGAAGTTTCGGTATTTGAAAAAAATAATTTTGCCGCTCCCCATTGTAAAAGCCGCCTGATATCATCCACTAAAAAAAATACGATGACAATAAATTTCGAAAAAAACAAACCCATCACTGTCGCGAAAAGATAGCTCCTTACTTTCTTTGATAAAAATTCAGGGCCGGTAAAAACAAATATCAAAAAACCAATAATGGCAAGAGCCGACAGTATCCAATAAGCAGAAAAAATAATAGCCCTGGTTCTTGAAGAAGCGGTATTACTTATGGCTTTTATCCCAATAAAAACATACACATCCAGCAAAATCATGATAATTACAACAATAAAAGCGCCTAAAGGGGTTCGCATAAGAACGAAAATTTAATTGAATTGATAAGAATTAAAATTTAATAAACTCATTTAGCTGATCATTTATCACACGCAAAGTTTCTTTATTTAAACTCCCGTTTTCATCCATTATTTTGTCAATCACAGAAATGGGTAATTTATTATAATGTACATTCATTTTCAAATAATGCAGTGTATCTGCAAGCTGGTCCATTCCTCTTAAATTTCCTGCCCGACCCGTTGACACGCCGGTTAGCAAAGCTTTTTTATAATGCCATACTTTTCTGATATCCGAATTATCAATCATGGCTTTTAAAACCCCAGGGTAGGACCCGTTGTATTCAGGAATAATAAAAATAAATTTTTTAGTGGGAATTAAAATCTCATTTTCGGTAAGCAAAAACGCTTCATTCCGGTGAATCGGGTCAAAGTTTTTTAAAGAAAATATTTTTGCCTCAATATCCTTTTCTTTTAAAATCTTTTCATATTGCCGCGCTACTCTTTCTGTATAACTACCTATCCTGTTGGTTCCACTTATAATGGTGTACATAAATTTAATTTCGAAAATTGCACAATTTGCAAAAGTAATTAATCAATGATTACTAAAATTTTAAAGGATTCGACAGGCTATTTGGTTAGTGATTTTTCTAAAAGTGCAACCCGTGTTTCCGCATAATAACGTTAATTAAGTTGGTTGATCAGGCTAATTAATGTTAATTAGGTTGGTTGACTGGACTAATTAATGTTAATTAGGTTGGTTGACTGGACTAATTTACATAATATTGTTTCAAATTAATTTACATGTACATTCAAAGAGTAATAGAGCAACAAATAATTAAGCAGATAGGTAAGCAAAAAGTAATCCTTTTATATGGCTCACGCAGAACCGGGAAGTCAACTATCATTAAACATCTTACTGAAAAATCAGATAAAAAGACGCTTCTTTTGCAGGCAGAGGATATGGACGTAGCCACGCTTTTGCAAAAAAGAACAATAGCTAATTATAAACGGATTACAAAAGGTAAGAAGCTAATAATAATAGATGAAGCCCAGGTAATTCCCGGCATTGGAAAAATTCTGAAATTGTTGATTGATAATATTCCGGAAATTACGGTGATTGCAACAGGCAGCAGCAGTTTCGATTTACAAAATTCAACCGGGGAGCCATTAGTGGGAAGAAGTTTAATTTATTATTTATATCCGATTGCACAAACAGAATTAGATGCGTCACAGGATTATCTTACTACTGTTTCCCAATTAGAACAAAGATTAATTTATGGGAACTACCCTGAATTATGGCAACTTGAGGATAACAATGAGAAGGAGATCTATTTAAAGCAACTGATAAGCAGTTATTTGCTGAAAGACCTTTTAATAATGGAAAATGTAAAAGGAGCGGATGTTTTATACAAACTTCTCCAACTTTTGGCATTTCAAATAGGAAGCGAAGTGAGTACCGTAGAATTAGCCAACAGCCTGCAATTGAACAGGCAAACGGTAGATAGGTACCTCGATTTGCTATCCAAGGTTTTTGTTATTTATCCATTATCGGGTTATAGTAATAACTTAAGGAAGGAGGTTACAAAAAGTAAAAAATGGTTTTTTTATGATAATGGCATTCGAAACGCTTTAATTTCAAATTTTAATGCAATTACTCATAGGAACGACGTGGGGCAACTTTGGGAACAGTACATTTTGAGCGAAAGGATTAAATACAACAGCTATCACAATTATCATCCGCAATACTTTTTCTGGCGAACTTACGATGGCCAGGAAATAGATTTATTGGAATTAAATAATAAACAAAGGTTAGAGGCATTGGAATGTAAATGGAAACCGGCAAAAGTAAAAATACCGGCTGCATTCGCCAAAGCGTACCCTAAGGCTACTTTCAATATAATAAATCAGGAAAATTATCTGGAATGGATTACGTGACAAAACTTAGTGAAAATTTAAAATCCTTACACGGTTAATTGATTAATGATTATTTTAGCACCCTTGCGAAAATATATTAAATAAATAGTAGGCATCCCATTAGTATTACTATTAAGTAAAAATCTATCGGCAAAAATTTTATGGCAAAAATAATAGGAATTGCAAATCAAAAAGGCGGCGTGGGGAAAACGACAACGGCGATTAATTTAGCGGCAAGCCTTGCCGTGCTTGAGTTTAGAACTTTATTGGTAGATGCCGACCCTCAAGCCAATTCCACTACGGGCGTAGGCTTCGATCTTCACAATGTAACCACCGGCGTATATGATTGCATGGTAAATGAAACACCGGCAAAAGATGTGATCTTAAAAACCGAAATTCCCTATCTCGACCTGATGCCTTCACACATAGATCTTGTAGGCGCTGAAATTGAAATGATCAATTATCCTGACAGAGAAAGTGTTCTTAAAAATATTTTAAAGCAGGTAAGGGATCAATACGATTTCATTATTATTGATTGCTCGCCTTCCTTAGGATTAATTACAGTAAATGCACTGGTAGCAGCAGATAGTGTAGTGGTGCCGGTTCAGGCTGAATTTTTTGCGCTGGAAGGACTGGGAAAATTATTGAACACTATAAAAATAGTTCAGAACAGGCTCAATACTGATTTACAGATTGAAGGTTTATTAATGACCATGTATGATGGCAGATTGCGCTTATGTAACCAGGTGGTGAATGAAGTGCGCCATCATTTTGAAGACCTGGTTTTTACAAGCATCATTCATCGGAACACACGCCTGAGCGAAGCGCCAAGCTTTGGCAAGCCGGCCATACTTTACGATGCAGACAGCAAGGGCGCCATTAATTATCTAAATCTTGCAAAAGAAATTTTGCAGAAAAACAATATGACAAAAATGTCTCAGAATGAAAAAATTCTGGAACATCCCTAAAATAAAAAAAATCTCCTTTGGAAGAAATGAAAAAAATGAGTACGGTCAATAGAAAAGACGCATTAGGAAAGGGAATCCGTTCTCTGTTGCAGAATATAGACTCTGATCTCTCGGTAACAGAAAAAGACTTAATAAAAAATTCATCAGAAAAAATGAATGTGATCAATGCGCGCATTCCTTTGAATATGATTGAACCAAACCCCGATCAGCCAAGGCATGACTTTGATGAAAACGCTTTGAGCGAATTAGCCGCTTCGGTAAAAATGCATGACATCATTCAGCCCATAACCGTATCTAAAACTGCCGCCGGAAAATACCGGATCATTGCAGGAGAAAGAAGATTCAGGGCTGCAAAAATAGCTGGGCTTGAAGACGTGCCTGTTTATATAAGAGAAACCAAAGATTCTAAAATACTGGAACTAGCCTTACTCGAAAATTTACAAAGGGAAGACCTGAACGCCATAGAAATCGCACTAAGCTATAGGCAGTTGATGGAAGAACTGGATTACACACAGGAACAGCTTGCGGAGCGTATGGGCAAAGAGAGAAGCACGGTTACCAATTACATCAGGCTATTAAAATTGCCCCCCGACATCCAGGCAGCGGTAAGAAACGGCAAAATAAGTATGGGACATGCACGGGCACTCATCAACGTAGATGTAATAGACAAACAACTTTACATTTTTAATGAAATAAAAAACAAAGAGCTTTCCGTTCGCCAAACAGAAGACCTTGTAAGAAAATTATATACTCCTGGAAAGACTATTGTTAATAATCCCGTAAAAACTACGCTACCGCCATCTTTGAAAAAAATTGAAGATAATTTAGCATCTCATTTCAGTACAAAAGTGAAAATGACACACAGTAAAAAAGGAACCGGCAGCATCACTTTCGATTATTTTTCTATTGAAGAATTAAGCTCTCTTTTAGATAAGATGCAGGTTTCTGTAGATTAATATTATGCCAATACGCACACCATCTTTTATAATTATTATTTTCCTGTTATTACTGCCGGCATCAAAAATTTTTGCTCAGCAAAAAGAAGATACTCTTGTATTAAAAAGCAATACCCCAGACACATCGGGTAAAAATTTACTGGCGCTTGATACGGCCATAAAGAAAAAACACAACCCAAAAATAGCTACATTCCGCTCAGCGGTTTTGCCCGGATGGGGACAAGCCTACAATAAAAAATATTGGAAAATCCCAATAGTTTACGGCGCCCTCGGAACCACAGCCGGCGTTTTTTTATACAATATAAAAACTTACAGACTGCTCCGAAAAGCGGTCATTTACCGTTTGGATAAAGATACCTCAAATGATAATTTGATAGCTCCTGAATTCGCAGCGCTATCCACTGAGTCCATTAGGTTTTATAGAAACGCTTACCGTCAGAACATAGATTATTCCGTGTTGGTGTTTCTTATATTTTGGGGATTAAATGTAGTGGATGCCACAGTGGACGCTCATTTAAAAGCATTTGATGTAAGTCCGGACATTGGAATGAAAGTACGTCCGGGGTTTAATCATACAACGAACGGCGCGGGACTTTCACTGGTTTTCTTTTTTAAGGATAAAAATTCAAAACCTTTATTGCCGCTTCCGTAAAATTTTGTTGTAACAACGAACACAAAACCATAAATATCTGTTGGCAAATCAATCAGAGGATTCTGAAAATTTTATTTTTTTATTTTTTTATTTCTTATTTTCCACTTTTTATTTCTATTTATGAAAATAGCATTATTAGGATACGGTAAAATGGGCCACGCCATTGAAGAAATCGCTTTGCAAAAAGGGCATCAGATTGTACTTCGCATTAATGATCTGAACCTTGACGATCTTACAAAAGAAAATATTCAGCGGGCAGATGTTGCCATTGAATTTACTAATCCGCAGAGTGCAGTTGGTAATATTTTATTTTGTCTGAATGAAAATGTACCTGTGGTATCAGGCACCACAGGATGGTTAGATCAATTTAAAACTGTAGAGCAAAAATGCAAAGATGTAAACGGCACATTTTTATATGCAAGTAATTTTAGTGTGGGAGTAAATATCTTTTTTGAATTAAATAAAAAATTAGCGGCACTTATGAAACCGCACCCAGGCTATGATGTGAGCCTGGAAGAAATACATCACACGCAAAAAAAAGACGCGCCCAGCGGAACCGCCATTACGCTTGCTGAACAAATAATCGAATCATCGGTTCATAAGAATAGATGGATCAATTCCGAATCAAAAAATAAAAACGAACTCTCAATAATCAGTAAAAGAATTGACGAAGTTCCCGGCACTCATTCCGTAAAATATTTTTCAGAAGTGGATGACATTGAAATCATACATACCGCTCATAGCCGCAAAGGGTTTGCCGCAGGAGCAGTGCTTGCAGCGGAATTTATTGCAGAGAAAAAAGGAATTTTTGGTATGAAGGAAGTGTTAGGGTTTTGATTTTATTTAGAAAGAAATCATTCTCCACAAAAAATTTATCTTAATCAGGCAATAAAAAAACCTCCAATAGGAGGCTTTTTTATTAAAATTTTAATTCCTTAAATCAGAAACTGTATGCAAGACGTAGATTTACGGAACCAGTTGTAAAACTATTTTTACTAAACGCAAGATATTTAACAGAGGCATCCAAATTGGGACTAAAATAATACCCTAAACTTGGTGCATAAGCAAAAGCGCCGCTACCACCTTTGGCAAATCCATAACCCAGTTGAGCATGGCCATAAAGTTTGTCGCTACCTAAATTAAATTTTGCACCACCCAATACAGGTATAAAATAGGTGTTCGCATCAATTCCTTTTACTTTAAGATTCTCATAGCCTGCACTTGCTGTAATTTTTGTAGTTGGAGCTACTGCAAAATCTGCCTGAAGATCGGCTCCATAAGCAATTGAATACCCTGTGGTAGTAGGAATACCTACATTAACGCCAAGGCTCAAAGTAGTTGATTTTGAACCATCTTGTGCCTGTACATTTGCCACTGAAAATGCAACAACGGCCATTGCTAAGATTAACTTTTTCATTTTGTTTTTTTGTTTTTTTTTAATTGTGTGTATTTAAACTTTTGTATTAAACTTTTTGACGAAAGCAAATATCAAGCCTGTTTTATCCAGGCACTTAAATATTTTCGGAAAATGTATATCAGTCAATTATTCGTAATTTTTTTATTTTTTTAAATTCAAAATCATATCGCTTGTCATTGAGCTAAGATTGAATTCTGGCTTCCAATTCCAATCTTTACTTGCAACTGAATCATCAATACTTTGCGGCCAACTTTCGGCTATGGGTTGCCGGTAGTCTGGCTCATATTCCATCTTAAAACCAGGAATATGTTTTTTAATTTCCTCACCAATTTCCTTTGGTGAAAAACTCATGCCCGAAATATTGTAAGAAGTTCGCACCGTAATTTTATCAGCGGAAGATTCCATCAATTCAATAGTGGCACGTATCGCATCGGGCATATACATCATGGGCAGGTAAGTATCTTCTTTTAAAAAGCAGGTGTACTTATTTTCCTCAATGGCATCATGAAATATTTCAACCGCATAATCTGTAGTACCGCCGCCCGGTTCACTTTTATAGCTTATTAATCCCGGATACCGGATGCTGCGAACGTCCACCTGGTAACGGTTAAAAAAATAATTGCACCAAAATTCACCCGCATATTTACTGATACCATAAACCGTTGTAGGTTCTATAATGGTTTGCTGCGGGCACTTTATTTTTGGCGAAGTAGGGCCGAAAACCGCGATACTACTGGGCCAGTAAATTTTACGAATATTTTCGTCTTTGGCAATTTCTAAAACGTTCAACAGGCTCTGCATATTTAAATGCCAGGCAAGATTTGGATTCTTTTCCCCGGTCGCAGAAAGAATTGCTGCCAATAAATATATCTGTGTAATGTTTTGTCTTATCACTTGCACATGCAGCATTTCTTTGTTCATTACATCAAGGCTCACATAAGGCCCCGTATCTTTTAGCAAAGGATTTTCTTCCCGCAGGTCGGAGGCTATTACATTGGCTCCACCATATATTTTCCGTAACGCAAGGGTAAGTTCCACTCCTATCTGTCCACATGCACCTATTACCAGTATCTTTTCTTTTATCATTCTATGCTATTGACCGGCAAAGTAAAATGTAAAAAAGCAAAGAGCAAAAAGAGGTTTGTTGAGTTTAGAAGGTTTAGATCGGTTTAGAAGATGTGGACAGTTTAAAGGAACATCCGGTATTGATATGAAATTTCAGTGACGTTTAAAATATTTTTCATTTCTTAAAAAGAAAAAACACTGCTAATATCAATAATCCGAATCCCACAATGTGATTCCATTTTAAAGGTTGGTCTTTAAAAAAGAACAACATAAATGCGGAGAAAATGGTGAGTGTAATTACTTCCTGTATCACTTTCAATTGCCACAAAGTAAAAGGGCCTCCATTTTCATTAAAACCGATTCTATTGGCAGGCACCTGGAAAAGATATTCAAAAAACGCTACGCCCCAGCTAAGCAAAATGATAGTGAATAAACTTACTCCAACCAGCTTATTCATTTCCTTCATTTTCAAATGTCCATACCAGGCAAGCGTCATAAAAGTGTTGGAAAAAATTAAGAGTACAATGGTGATAACCGCTTTTTTCATTTTGGTGCCGATAAAGAATAATAAGAAAGTTAAAAGTTAACTAATGATTTTGCCATCTTTCATGTGCAGAATTCTATCGCTCAGTTGCGCCAGTTCTTCATTATGCGTAACGATCAAAAAAGTTTGCTGAAAACGATTTCTTAAATCAATGAACAGATTGTGTAATTCTTTTGCATTGGCAGAATCCAGGTTTCCGGTAGGCTCATCAGCCATAACAATAGATGGATTATTGATCAATGCCCGCGCCACCGCCACTCTCTGTTGTTCTCCTCCGGAAAGCTCACCAGGCTTATGATCTGCACGATCCTTAAGATTTAAGAGATCCAATAATTCAAAAGCCCTGTCACGTATTTCTTTGTTCTTTCTACCTGCAATCCATCCCGGAACACAGATATTTTCCAATGCTGAAAACTCAGGAAGCAGGTGATGAAACTGAAATACAAAGCCAATGTGCTGATTCCTGAAGTCGGCTAATTTCTTCCCTTTCAACCGGCTTACATTCATTTTATCCAAAAAAATTTCACCCTTATCGGAGTTATCTAAAGTACCCAAAATATGCAGCAAGGTACTTTTACCTGCACCGGAGGATCCGGCAATGCTGACTATTTCGCCCTTGGTAATTTCAATATCTACACCTTTTAATACCTGTAGAGAACCATAACTTTTATAAAGATCATTCGCTTTTAGCATGGGCTAAATGTAAGAGTAAATAACAATTTGAAAAACTAAAAAATATTATAAGACCATCCAACATACTTATTCTCTTTCCTTATGACATCCCCAAACCGAAAGTGGTCAACGTTTCGCCAAACGCATCTTTCTCAAATTGGGTAGAAATCCCGTTATAAGCCCAATCAACGGGAGAAAAGAACATACCTGGAATACAAAATAAATACTGGTATAATCCGCCAAAAGGCCGAGTACCGCGGAGCCTATGCCGCCCATTCCGAAGGCAAAACCAAAGAATAATCCAGACACCATTCCCACCTTGCCAGGCATTAATTCCTGCGCATACACCAGTATAGCGGAGAAGGCTGAAGAAAGAATAAATCCAATGAAAACACTAAGTATGCTGGTCCAAAAAAGACTTACATAAGGCAGCAACAAAGTAAAGGGCGCTACGCCGAGTATAGAAAGCCAAATCACATATTTTCTGCCAAACCTATCGCCCAAAGGCCCGCCAATGAAGGTGCCTGCAGCTGCGGCGGCTAAGAATACAAAGAGATACAGTTGGGAGCTTTGTACAGATACGCCAAACTTATCTATCAAATAAAAAGTATAATAGCTGCTGATACTGGCAAGATAAAAATATTTGGAAAAGATAAGCACCAGCAAGATGGCTATAGAAAAAGAAACTTTCTTTTTTGATAAATGAATTTCATTCTCATGGGAAGCCTGAAGAGATTTTGGCTTAATAAGATGAAGATTATTTTTGGCCCATGTACCCACACGGGTAAGCACCACGATGGCAAGCAATGCCAGGATGCAGAAATACAAAATATGCGTGCGGCCATACGGAACAATAATGAGCGCTGCCAACAATGGACCAAAAGCGCTGCCTGCATTACCGCCCACCTGGAAAATAGATTGCGCCAATCCATGCTTGCCACCGGAAGCCATATAGGCCACCTTGGAAGATTCAGGATGAAAAATGGAAGACCCAACTCCTATCAATCCGACTGAAATAAGTGTGGTAGTAAAGCTTTGCGCAAAGGATAAAAAGATTAATCCGGCAAGAGTAAATCCCATGCCGGTCGCCAATGAATAAGGCTGCGGCTTTTTATCAGTATAAAGGCCCACAAAAGGTTGTAAAAGAGAAGCCGCCATTTGAAAAGTTAAGGTAATAAGGCCCACCTGTGTAAAGCTTAAACTAAACGTTTCTTTCAACAGCGGATAAATGGAGGGAATTAATGATTGCAGCGTATCATTGAGTAAATGCGAAAAGCTAATACTTAGTAAAATAGAAAACACAGTCTTTTCTGCAACACCTTCTATCTTTATTGTCTTTTGATTCGCCTGATGATTCATATTATTTTTCAGTTGGCAAAAATAAACAAATACCAAATGAGAGGAAGGTATTTTATTATTAATAAAGCAATTATTAGATCAGCAAAAAAAAGCACCAGTTATTAACCGATGCTTTTTTTAGATTTATAAAAATATAATTGTTCTAATCTTTTACCCACCTGATCACCTGGCCATCACTGAGTTTCATGACATAATTTCCTGCTGCCAGTTGTGAAATATTCACCGGCTGACGGCTACTGTTGATGATGCCGGTTTTTACAATTTTACCCGACATATCAGCGATGATATAAAGGTTTGAAGTATTTGCAGAAACTAATTTTACATAGATACTGTTTCCTGTAGCCGGGTTGGGGTATATACTTGCATGATCATTACCTTTTGAATTTTTTATCGTTTTAATACCAAGTTGTTTCACCTTTCCATCAATATCATAACCTAAAAGGCGATAATAATTGATGCCATCCAATGGAGTAGCATCTATAGCGGTGTACTCAATATTACCATGGCTGCTGCCTGCTGCTTTTACATTGGCAATGGGTTTAAAATTTGCAGCATCTGTACTTCTTTCCACAACGAAATTGCTGGTATTACTTTCAGATGAAGTTTGCCAGTTAAGCAATACTTCGCCGGAAGGCTGAAGAGTAGCTGAATAAGAAAGCAAACTTACAGGCAATATCAATTGCGGGGCCCAGGTAAAATTATCAATCGCTAAATAATTAAAATTTCCCTGGAGATGAAATTCTATTTCATCTATGGCCATAGTACTAAAGTCAGTGCCTCCTTGCGCAGAAAAATCTAAATAGGCAAATCCGGTGTTAGCACCAAAAGAGCCATTAAACCCTGTAGTCATGGTAAAAGAAAAAATGGGTACGCCAGCTTTCTTTCCGGTTATAATTATGGAACCATCGGTAGATGGGTTATTACCTCCATCTTTGGATGTAAAAAGCCATAAATTTTTTACAGAAAACAGAATACCATCGGATGTTTTTATAGAATTTATTTGGTTAGTGCCGGTTGAATTTATGTTATCTACAAAGCGGTTGGATTCCTGGTAACCAATACCATTTCTGGAACTATAAATATTAAAGGCATTCGTAAGTGAAAACGGCTGGCCGTTGCTGTTAAAAGTGTTTACGTAAGGAGTTTGTGCCTCAAAGGTTTCAGTGTATTGAGCATTTACTGAAAAGGCGGCAAAGGCAAACATCAAGAAAGCTATTGCCTGTTTCAAAAAAAGGGATTTCATAAAATGAGTAAAGTTTTACAATAAAAAAAATAGGTTTGAATGATAAATTAGTAATTAAAAAAAGGTTTTATTTTAAAAAAGAAGCACGCAAATTTTTATTAATTCGCATACACCTGTAATTTTTATTTTTACATAGATACAAATTTTGGCTGTGTAAAAGTATTGAAAGAAATTTAACTAATTCAATTATTAAAAAAAAACTTGACATTTTTTACCATCTACTGGCATGTAGCCTGAAATCATTTTGCCTGTACCTACATTGCATTAATCATTAAATTTGCGCTTCTTATGAAAATAGTAGTATTAGATGCATACGCCCTTAATCCCGGTGATTTAAGTTGGGAAACTTTGAAAGAACTCGGCGAAACAATAATTTATGAACGTTCAACAGTAGCGGAAACTTCCGCCCGCATTGCCGATGCCAATGTGGTACTAACCAATAAAGCTTTACTGCCAGCAGATATTATTGATAATGCAGCCAACCTAAAATACATTGGCGTAATGGCTACAGGGTATAATGTAGTAGATATCGTAGCTGCCCACAAACAAAACATTGTAGTAACTAACATACCAGCTTATAGTACCCAATCAGTAGCCCAATTGACTCTTGCCCTTATCCTGGAACTGGCCAACCACGTAGCAATATATGCGAAAAGTGTGCGCAACGGCGATTGGAACCAGAGCAAAGATTTTAGTTACCAGATAAGAGCGATAATGGAATTGCAACATAAGACTTTGGGCATTATAGGATTGGGAAAAATAGGGCAGGCAGTTGCTAAAATGGCACTGGCGTTTGGCATGCAGGTAATAGCTTCACACAAGCATCCCGAGCGGGATAAAATGGAAGGTGTTCGCTTTGTAAATGAGGAAACCTGTTTTCGGGAAGGAGATATTGTTAGTTTACATTGCCCTCTTAATGAACAAAATAAACACTTTGTAAACCGACGGTTATTGGAAATAATGAAGCCTTCCGCTTTTCTTATCAATACCAGCAGAGGCGCTCTGATCAATGAACAGGATCTTGCGTCGGCGCTTAATACAGGTCGCATTGCCGGCGCGGGATTGGATGTATTATCTTCCGAACCTCCTTCGGAAAATAACCCATTGCTTCATGCAAAAAATTGCCTCATCACGCCGCATATCGGCTGGTCAACTTATGAAGCCCGGCACCGGCTCATGCTGGAGGTGGTAAAAAATCTGATTGCTTTTCAGAATGGAAGCCCTGTGAATGTTGTGAGCTAATTCTTTCTCAATGTTTTTCTTTCAATTGAAATACTCTTGAAATATTGAAGCCAAACATAATGTTGTTCTTTTCCCACCGACCGGTGGTTTCTGAGATAAAAGATTTTTCCGTAAGGCCTGCAGAGTTAGTAAAATCTAATTGAAAAACATGGCCACCTGTACCTATATCTACACCAAAAGAAAAAACATTGCGTGAATCGGACGCTTTTGTATCCGGCAACTGATAATAATATTCAGCGTTAATATTGACTCTTTTGGAAATCCGGTGCCGCCCACCAATGCCTATTGCCAGAATATTTTGCTTACTGTGATTAAAAGAAATATTATCCGCATGAATAAAAGTGGGCATGATCTGAAGTGCAAATTTCTCAGAAAATTTACGTGCAATGAGCAACTGATATGTCAAAGAAGTTCTGTCGCTGAAAATGGTTTTGACCGAATCAAATTGTTTCAAAGTATTGATGGCAATCACTGGAACAAACGATACGGTTACAGGCATATTAACCGCTCCGGTTGATTGCCTTAATAGCTTTATTTTAAAAAACGCATCATACGTTTTTTGATAAGTGCTATGGCCTATTCCAATCATAAAATTATCAGTGATTCCATAATCAAAACCCAATCTCATGGTGGCATTATCCAGTCCGAAAAAATTATAAGCGCCACTGCTTACCGGCCCAAAGCGATGCGATATTCTTACATCCAAAACGTTTGCGGGTAAATTTTCTGATGATTGTCCATCCACAATTCTTGTTGTTTTAAAAGTGGCAACTGTATAAACTCTTTTATCTTTTAGAGTTTCTTTTTCCAATTGATTTATCAAATTAGTTGTATCCTGCGCGGCTATTTTTTCTGAAAAAAGATCAGCAAGTAAAACGATAATCAATAATAATTTTATGTAGCGCATGAGATAAGGAATTTATTTTTTTTGATACAAACAGTCAACCGTAACATCAATGCTTTCTGAAATTTTATTGGATACAATAGACGGTATTTTAATGTTGTAATCTTTAGGCAAAGCTTTGAATGATGCGGAAGCAGAAATTTTTTCTCCTTTTATAATTATCTTTCCGGGCACCACAATATTTTTGGTAACCCCGTGAATCATTAGTTCGCCGCTAACATTTACCGGCCATGTTCCATCTTTCGAAAAATCTATTTTATTAATGTCAACAATAGTTCCTTTGAACGTAGATCTTGGATACCGGCTGCTTTCCATATAATCTTCATTGAAATCTTCTTCCATCTTTGCTTTGGGAAAATGAAATGCATTGTTGAGTAATGAAAACTGCAATGCTCCTGTTTGAAGATTTAAAATGCTTATCACCTGGTTATTATCTGCGTCAATGTTTTCAAGAATGGTTTTTGAAAAAAATGAGATACGACCATTTTTGGTAAAATATACCTGGCCATTGATTGGCGAATTGGCAGCAATGCAAATAACCAGAATAAGCACAATGTTTTTTATCCACATAGTTTTATTTTTTCAGGTAGCACGATAGCATCTTATTAAGAAGACGTCGCCGGGTAATTCCATATCAATATCACCGCCGGTATAACCCATACAAATTCCTTTTAGTAAAATGGTTTCGCCTACTTTAATATTTTTTATATTTTCTTCCATGGTACAATTCACTGAGCCATCAGGAATATCGGTTTGCAAAAGAATTACCTGTTGCTTTTCCTGGTTTTCCGCTACCTGCTTTACTTTACCAGATACCATCACTACTTTGTTGATAAAGTCTAATTTCGCATTAACGCTGTCGTGGGCAAGGCTATTATAAAGCAGTCTGGCATTGGTTTTTATAGCAACGGCATCTTTAATATTTTCATGAGGCTTATTCCATGCCCGGTAACCGATTATCGCAGCTATCGCAATAGTCGCTGCCAAAAACAGAAAAATATATCTTCTAAATTTTCTCTGCATCATAAAATATCATTTATAAAAAGTAGTACCGGGCATAGAAAAATAAATCATTGGGTAACGACTAAAGTTGCGGTCATGTTAGAATGATAATTACAATGATAATTGAAAGTTCCCACCGTATTGGCGGTGTAAGAGAAGGTAGCGTTGGCCGCTAAATTTCCACTACTGAAACTGCTTCCGTCATCAGAAGTAACCGTGTGCGCAGTTCCATCCTGGTTGTACCATTTTACGATAGTTCCTTTTTTTACTGAAGTACTTGCCGGGAATGCCATGTTGTAAATATTAATCGTTATGGAAGTGCCGTCGCCGTTTCCTCCCGGAGGTGGTTGTTGGATACTGTCATTCTTGGATTTGGAGCAGGAAAGAAAAGTAAGGATTACTACTAAACTCATAATAACCACAGAAAAAAAATGTTTAAGTTTCATAAAAAAAATTTAAGGTTTACAAGATGGTTTTGTTCAATAAAAAATTTTGTTCGATGTGCTGATTTACAATTATGATTTTTTTTAAAATCATAATTTAGAAACCAGGCTAACATATATTTAATCGGAAGGCATTGTGAATGGGTTGCCTGAGAAGAACAATATTTTAAAATGACTCAGACTTTAACTTGGATTTATGCTTTTATTTTTTAGATATAACGGTTATGACTAGACGAAAATTAAATTTGAGTTCTCTCATTGATTTAGATATCTAAGAATGAAAAACATACTATTGGGATAAAATAAAAAATAAGGGCCTCCACAAAATGAGACCCTTTATTTAAAGCAAGCAGAAGAAAATTAAGAATACTTATTTTTTACTGATGTATCCAAAAAGCCCATGAGTTTCATCAGCCGGGCCGGCAGTAAAATAGAGCTGCAGAGGATCTGCATTATGTATATTACTTTCTAGGGCCCAAAGTCCCTCTATTGCAATATTATGACCGGAACTATCTTTCAGACTTCCGGCAAAGTTTCCATCACTGGTATATACATTAATAAGTCCATCACCAAAATTTCCGATTAGGATACCGCCAGGTACAGAAGTAAATCCGGCAGCAGCAGGAACTATTCCCCAGGGCGAATTAAGCACTCCTCTTGATGCAAAGCGTTTTATCAGCTTTCCGTCGGGGCTAAAAATATCCACATAACCATTACCAGCGCCTTTCTGATCGTCTTCGTTATCAGGGGCCAGATG
>DATCWN010000318.1:0-14658 GCA_036566285.1 Hanamia sp. | reverse complement strand
ATGAAGATGTATTTTGGGAGGTGATTGAAAAACTGAAGACGCTGAATGCGGAAGGGATTTTAGTGGTTCCTATTGAGAAAATGATTATTTAGAGTTTATCAGGTAAGAGTTATCAGGTGTTAGGTATAGCGCTAAAGATCTAAACCCTAAACTATCTAAACTTTTTTAAATGCAAATATTTATAAATCCTGCAAAGGAAACATGGGCTGAAATAATTCAACGGCCCCACTTTAATAATGAAGAGTTGAAAAGCACGGTATCTGGTATTTTGCAGGATATAAAACAGAACGGCGATGTTGCCATCAGAAAATATTGCCTTCAGTTTGATGGTGTGAAATTGGATAAATTAAAAGTAAGTGATGTTGAAATTGAGGAGGCCATATTATTGGTTGATGAAAAATTAAAATCTGCGATTCAGCAGGCAAAAGAAAACATTGAAAAGTTTCATGCTTCGCAAAAAGAAGAAGTAAAAAGAATTGAAACCACAAAAGGGGTTCATTGTTGGCGTAAATCTATTCCCATTGAAAAAGTAGGTTTGTATATTCCCGGTGGCAGTGCACCTTTATTCTCTACGCTGCTAATGTTAGCAATTCCTGCGTCAATAGCGGGTTGCAGGCAGATAATTGTTTGTACGCCTTCTGATAAAAACGGGAAAGTAAATCCCGTAGTTTTATTCGTTGCGAAATTGTTAGGGTTGAAAAATATTTTTAAAGTGGGAGGCGTACAGGCTATTGGCGCAATGGCTTATGGCACTGAAAGTATTCCTGAGGTTTATAAAATTTTTGGCCCGGGAAATCAATATGTAACCTGCGCAAAGCAATTAATTAATAATGACGGAGTTGCTATTGACATGCCAGCCGGGCCAAGCGAAGTGGCAGTGTTTGCAGATGAAGGCTGCAATGTTTCTTTTGTTGCTGCGGATTTATTGAGCCAGGCAGAACATGGCCCCGATAGCCAGGTGTTGTTGGTAGCTACTTCTCAACAAATTATTGATGAGATAAAAAAAGAAATGGAATTGCAAACGCCTCTTTTACCAAGAGAAAAAATAATAGAAAAGTCTTTATGCAACAGCCGCTTTGTGTGCATGGAAAATGTGGATGATGCCTTTGCTCTGTTGAATGAATATGCTCCGGAACATTTGATCATTGCTTCAAAAGAAGCAGATGTTTTATCAGAGAAAGTAATAAATGCAGGCAGTGTTTTCCTCGGTAATTATTCACCTGAAAGCGCCGGCGATTACGCATCCGGAACGAATCACACTTTGCCGACGAATGGATTTGCAAAAACATATTCCGGTGTTTCCCTGGATAGCTTTGTGAAGAAAATTACTTTTCAAAAATTAAGTAAAGAAGGCCTGGGAATGATTGGTAATGCAGTGGAAGTTATGGCTGCTGCAGAAGGTTTGGATGCGCATAAAAATGCGGTAACTCTCAGATTGAAAAAATGAAAATAATTTTAGTAAAATGGAATTTGATCTCGAAAAATTAATTAGAGAAAATATAAAAAAACTCACGCCTTATTCATCGGCACGAAGTGAATTCAAAGGTGAAGCCTCCGTGTTTCTTGATGCCAATGAAAATCCCTTTGGCTCGCCATTATTAACCAAAAGTTTTAATCGCTATCCTGATCCATTGCAATGGAAGGTGAAGTTTGAGTTAGCAAAAATAAAAGGTGTTCCTGCCGAAAATATATTTATTGGAAATGGAAGTGATGAAGTGATTGACCTTGCTAACAGGATATTTTGCAATCCCGGAAAAGATAATGTAATCATTTGCCCACCTACTTATGGAATGTATGAAGTGAGCGCAAATATCAATGATGTTGAAATAAAAAAAGTATCTCTCAACAATGATTTTCAATTGGATGTTGAAGGCATTTTGGAAGCCACCGATGAAAATACAAAGTTGCTTTTTATTTGCTCGCCCAACAATCCTACGGGTAATAATATGAACCGGGGCGATATTGAAATCTTGCTAAATAATTTTCCGGGGTTGATCATTATTGATGAGGCGTATATTAATTTCTCACGACAAAAAACATTCATCCAGGAATTAACGGAATACCCGAACCTGATTGTAATGCAAACGCTTTCAAAAGCCTGGGGAATGGCCGGACTAAGGTTGGGACTGGCTTTCGCATCGCTGGATATAATTGACCTTTTCAATAAAGTGAAGCCGCCGTATAATATAAATGCTTCTTCACAACAATTAACTTTGGAGGCTTTGAAAAATACCGGGCAGGTAAATGAATGGATAAAAGAAATCGTTGACCAAAGAAATTCAATTAAGCAGGAGCTATCTCTTTTTTCTTTTGTAGAAAAGATTTATGAAAGTGATGCTAATTTTTTATTGGTAAAAGTGGAAGATGCAGATTCATTGTATCAATATTTAAGAAACAAAAAAATTGTTGTCCGAAGCAGGAGTAAGGAGGTTTTATGTGAAAATTGTATTCGCATTACCATTGGAACAATGGAAGAAAACAAAGTATTACTGGAAGCATTTAAAAATTATAATTCATGAAGAAAAAAGTTTTATTTATTGACAGAGACGGCACGCTGATAACGGATCCGCCGCCTTCTTACCAGGTTGATTCTTTCCCAAAACTGGAATTTTATCCGCATGTATTTGAATACATGACTAGGATTGCAAAGGAATTGGATTATGAATTGGTGATGATTACCAACCAGGACGGGCTTGGAACAGAAGAATTTCCCGAAGATACTTTTTGGCCAGTACATAATTTTATTATGAAGACGCTGAAGAATGAAGGGATTCATTTTGAAAAAATTTTTATTGACCGCACCTTTCCTCATGAGAATAATCCGACACGTAAGCCGGGCACAGCTTTGCTCACAGAATACCTTAATAATGATTCGTATGATATAGCCAACTCTTTTGTAATTGGTGACCGGATAACAGATGTGTTGCTTGCAAAAAATTTGGGTTGTAAAGCCTTGTATCTGAAAAATAATGAATCGCTGGGAGCTGATGAAGTGACCCAATCACAGCAAGAAGTAACGAAGGCGATTGCGCTTGAGACGACTGAATGGAAGGAGATTTATGAATTTTTAAAATTGCCTTCCCGGAAAATTTATCATGAAAGAAAAACCAATGAGACACAGATTTCAATAGAATTAAATTTAGACGGAAAAGGAAAAGCGGATAATAAAACAGGTCTTGCGTTTTTTGATCACATGCTGGATCAGCTTGCGAGGCATGGCAACATGGACCTGAAAATTGAATGCAAAGGCGATCTGCACATTGACGAACATCATAGTATTGAAGATACGGGCATTGCCTTGGGAGAGGCTATGGCAAAGGCTTTGGGAGATAAAAGAGGAATTGAGCGTTATGGTTTTTTATTACCGATGGATGATTGCCTGGCACAGGTAGCTGTTGATTTTGGTGGCAGAGCCTGGCTGGTATGGGACGCTGAATTTAAAAGAGAAAAAATAGGTGAGATGCCTACAGAAATGTTTTATCATTTCTTCAAATCCTTCAGTGATGCGGCTAAATGCAATCTGAATATCAAAGCGGAGGGGGTTAATGAACATCATAAAATAGAATCCATTTTTAAAGCATTTGCAAAGGCGGTAAAAATGGCGGTAAAAAGAGATGTGAATAATAATGCGCTTCCTTCAACAAAAGGAATATTGTAATGAATATAGCCATTATAAAATACAATGCCGGGAATGTGCAAAGCGTCCAATATGCTTTACAACGGTTAGGCATAGACGCAATTGTAACTG
Organism: Hanamia sp.; assembly: GCA_036566285.1. Classification (GTDB taxonomy): domain Bacteria; phylum Bacteroidota; class Bacteroidia; order Chitinophagales; family Chitinophagaceae; genus Ginsengibacter. Next base: position 10,910 of record DATCWN010000318.1, on the reverse strand, counting down.
ACGATTATTCTGCAATAAGGAATGCGGATAAAGTAATTTTTCCCGGTGTTGGAAATGCTTTTTCTGCTATGGAAAGTTTGAAAGAAAAAAAACTGGATGTACTGATAAAACAGCTTACTCAGCCGGTTTTGGGGATTTGTGTGGGTATGCAATTATTATGCAGTCACTCGGAAGAAAATAATACCGAAGGTTTGGGGATTGTAAATTTGGAAGTCAGAAAGTTTGTTGCCGAAAATGACGTATTTAAAATTCCGCAGATGGGCTGGAATACTATTTTCAATCTTTCCTCTCCGTTATTTGAAGGCCTTCGAAAAGATGCTTTTGTTTATTATGTTCACAGTTATTATGCTGAACAAGGTGATGAAACTATTGCCACCACTGATTATATTTTGCCCTACAGCGCAGCCATTCAAAAAGATAATTTTTATGGAGTTCAGTTCCATACGGAGAAGTCGGCGGAAGTGGGCGATCAAATCTTATTAAACTTTTTAAATCTGAAATAAGATGCAAATAATTCCTGCCATAGATATTATCAACGGGAAGTGCGTACGCCTTTCCAAAGGTGATTATTCAAAGCAAAAAGTATATAACGAGAACCCGCTGGAAGTGGCCAAAACCTTTGAAAACGCAGGATTGCAGCGATTGCATATTGTAGATTTGGATGGCGCGAAAGCAGGAAGTATTCAAAATTTAAAGGTGCTGGAATCCATAGCATCAAATACCAAACTGATTATTGATTTTGGTGGAGGTATCAAAAACATTGATGACGCCAACAGTGTTTTTAATGCCGGCGCGACCATACTTACTTTAGGAAGTATTGCGGTAAAAAAACCGGGAATAGTGGAAGAATGGATCATGGAATTTGGCGCTGATAAAATATTAATTGGCGCAGATGTATTGAATGAAAAAATAAAGATCAGCGGATGGTTGGAAGATGCCGGCATCAATATTTTTGAATTTATCAGTAACATGCTTGCTATTGGCGTGCAGGATATTTTTTGCACAGACATTTCTAAAGATGGAATGATGCGTGGTCCATCTGTTGATCTCTATAAAAAACTAATAGAAACTTTTCCTTCTTTGCATTTAATATCCAGTGGCGGTGTCAGTAAAATAGAGGATGTTATTTTATTGAAAGAAACGGGATGCACAGGAGCCATTATTGGCAAAGCGATTTATGAAGGAAAGATCACTTTATCTGAACTCTCAATTATAAATGCTCAATTATAGAAATGCTTACCAAACGAATCATACCATGTCTCGATATTAAAGACGGACGAACGGTTAAGGGAATCAATTTTGAAAATATTCGAGATGCCGGCGACCCGGTAGAACTGGCAAGATATTATTCTGAGCAAGGCGCCGATGAATTGGTTTTTCTGGACATTACCGCTACCATTGAAAAGAGAAAAACGCTGGTGGAATTAGTAAAAAAGCTGGCTTCCAATATTAATATCCCGTTCACTGTGGGCGGGGGCATTTCATCGGTGGAGGATATTTCACAACTTTTGCAAAATGGCGCAGATAAGATTTCTGTAAATACGGCGGCCTATAAAAATCCGGAATTAATTATTCAGGCTGCCAATGAATTTGGAAGTCAATGTATAGTGCTTGCAATAGACACCAAGAAAGAAAACGATGGTGAATGGTATGTTTATTTAAATGGCGGAAGAACCAAAACAGATTCTAAAACTATTGATTGGGCAAAGCAAGCGGTTGATAATGGCGCCGGTGAAATCCTTTTGACTTCAATGAATAACGATGGTACCAAAACGGGTTTTGCTTTAGACATTACTTCTCAGTTATCACACCTGCTTTCTGTTCCGGTAATAGCATCCGGAGGCGCAGGTAAGATGCAGCACTTTAAAGAAGTATTCACGGAAGCCAATGCTGACGCGGCTTTGGCGGCAAGCATTTTCCATTATAAAGAAATTGAAATCCCGGTTTTAAAAAAATATTTAAGAGAACAAAACATTCCAATAAGAATTTAAATTTAAAAAATAATGCAAATCAATTTTGATAAATACAGTGATGGACTGGTTCCTGTAATAATCCAGGATGCGGTTACTAATGTTGTTTTAATGCTTGGCTTTATGAATGAAGAGGCCTTGCAAAAAACACAGGAAATTCAACTGGTGACTTTTTATAGCCGCAGTAAAAAAAGATTATGGACAAAAGGAGAAATCAGTAAAAATTATTTGCATGTAGTTGATATAAAAACGGACTGTGATAACGATACTCTTTTAATTAAAGCAAAACCAGATGGCCCGGTTTGCCACACAGGAAAAGATACCTGCTTTGATGAAAAAAATATTAACGGTAATTTTTTAAATGAATTAGAAGCGATAATAGAAGATAGAAAACAGCATCCCACTGAAGCCTCTTACACAAGCTCTTTATTTAAAAAGGGTATTAATAAAATTGCACAGAAAGTGGGAGAAGAAGCGGTTGAAGTAGTGATTGAGGCAAAGGACAATGATGAAGTTTTATTTAAAAATGAAGCGGCTGATCTTTTGTTTCATTATTTAATTTTATTAAAAGCAAAAAATTTTGAGTTAAAGGATATCGTTTCGGTTTTAGAGGAACGCCATTCAAAATGATTTTTTGAAATGGGGACTGTTATTGTAATTCGTGTGCGTTTGAGAAATAATTAATTATTCAAAAAATTCTTTCATTCCTATAGTTATAACAGGTGATGTAGCAGTGTGGATTAGTAAAAGTTTATCTCCATTTTTACCTTTTTTAAATAGGAAGATAGCAACTTTTCGATTTTTGCAGATGCTATAAAAAATTATAAAAAAACATAGAAAGAAAAGGCTTTGCGTGATTAAATTATTATCCTAAATGATGCTAATGTAAACTTAAATCCAGGCACTACTTCGGGTTTGATTTTATAAAATAAATATGATTTAAATATGATCTTCTTTTGATAATTAATATTTACCTATAATTTTAGTGCCTCGTTTATTTTATATATTCGTGTTAGCTGGTAATACATGATTGGCTCTATTTTTGACTGAATGGATATTATAAAACGTCAAAAATTAACTGCCATAATCTAACATTTAACCTATGAGCAAAACGCTATTATTCATTTATTTCTTTTCTTTTTCTTTAATGGCAAATTCCCAGACTGCCGATTTCGATTACCAAAGCAGTAATGGGTTATTTTGCAATCCTTCTTCTATACAGTTTACGCAAATGTCGTCCGGAAGCCCTGCCGGTTTTGTCTGGAATTTTGGAAATGGTGAATTGAGCAATAGCCCTAACCCGCAGGTAATATATAAGAATCCCGGTACTTATACTGTGAAACTGATAGTAATCTATAAACAAAATACGGTATCGGTAACTAAAACAATCGTCATTAATCCATCCATCACCACATCTATCGGGTACGATAGAAATTATATTTGCCAACCCGGCGTTATTAATTTTACATCAACAGCCAGCGGAAATATTACTGCCTATGATTGGGATTTTGGAGATGGCTCAGGAATTAAAACTGCAACAGGTAACAGTATTACTCATAATTACACAGGTTTGGGTGTGTATAATGTTACGCTGAAAGCAACTGATGTTTCCGGTTGTAGTGATACCAACACTACTGTTATCAAAGTTCAGACTCCCGCCATAAGTGGAACTGTTTCGCCAAAGTCGGGATGTGTTCCCGCCAACGTAACTTTTAATGCAAATGCTGTAATTCCCGTTAATAGCACTGTGACGAATTATGCCTGGAGTTTTACTGATGGAAGCGCGGGCACTTCTACAACTGCTAACAGTACAAGCCATGTATATAATGCTGCTGGTAACTATTCGCCTACAGTAACGATTACCACCAGCGAAGGATGTAGCAGCTCTTACAGTTTTGGTGGCATTGCTTATGGAACTCCACCTTTCAATCATATTGCTTATCCGAAAAAAACAGTGATATGTGGTTCGGACGTAGCAGTGTTGGTTTCAAAAGCAACCAATGCAAATAGCTATTTCTGGAATTTTGGCGATGGCAGAACAGCAACCGTTTCGGATACTGTTACTCAACATAAATATGCTACGTTAGGCACTAAAAATATTACCGTAACACCTTTTTACAATGGTTGCAGTGGCAATCCGATAACTTTTCAAATTGATGTGGTGGGAGTGATTGCGTCTTATACCTATTCAAATAGCTGCGCTGATAAAAAAACATTTTCTTTCACCAATACAAGCCAGGGAAATTTATCAAGCGTCGTTTGGGATTTTGGCGATGGTTCACCTGTTGTAAATACACTCAATGCGGTACATACTTTTCCTACTTCGGGTTCCTTTGTTACTACTCTCACAGTTACCGATAGTATTACCGGCTGTAGCGATATTTATTCACGAACCATTTATACATCAGATCCATTTCTGGTAAATACTGATTCTTCAATTTGTAGAAACACCATTACTCATTTTTCCATTGGAAACAATTATGATAATCCTGCCGCCACCTATACATGGCAAATTGTAGGCAAACAAACAGCCGCTCTTACAGATTCTTCCTTAATGATAAAAGCGGATGTTTTTGGTAATTTCAATAATTATGTAATCATAAATGGAGGCGCTCAATATTGTCGGGATACCATCCACTTAGATCATAAAATTTTGGTAAGAGGCCCTGCTCTCAGCTTTACAGCGCCGGCTTCACTTTGTTTTAATGAACCCTATAATGTCAACAATACTTCTAAACCTTATTTGCCCCAGGATTCAGTAAATATGTGGCATTGGAATTTTGGTACGGGCAACGTAAACGATACTACTTATCAGCCGGAGCCTTATCTATATAGCAGAGCAGGGAAGTACAATGTAAAATTATTTGGCATTGATATAAATGGTTGTTACGACAGCCTGGTAAAACCTGTTACTGTTAATCCACTACCTTTCTTACTTGTTGTTCCCGGCCTTGATACGCTATGCCAGGGACAGACGGATACGCTCATTGCATTTCATAATGAAAGTATAGTCTGGTCTCCGTCTGTTGACCTGTCATGCGCTACCTGCGATACGGTGGTTGCCAATCCTTCTGCATCAACCAATTTTCATGTAACGGCTACAAGCCAGTTTGGCTGCATTTCTACAGATAGTGCTTTTGTAAAAGTGTTTCCCAATTTTGTGGCCACACCATCGGCAAGTGATATTTATTTGTGTCTTAATGATAGCGTTCAATTAAATGTAGATCCGCCAATGAATGAAATTGTGTGGTCGCCATCATCCGGCTTGTCCACTTCAAATAATTATAACCCTATTGCTTTCCCAAGGGAAACAACTACTTATACTGCAACAATAACGGATTCCGTAGGATGCTTTACCAGCAGTACGGATATAACGGTGCATGTAAAAAGCCTGCCGTCCGTGGATGCGGGGCCAGATCAGGTGTATCCGTATAATTCCAGTTATTCCATAAATCCTTTGTACAGCAATAATGTAACGTCGTACAACTGGACTCCTTTTAATTTATTATCCTGCAGCACCTGCCCTAACCCGAATGGCATTGCGTCTGCTTCGGTGCCTTATTTGATAACAGTAACTTCTGATAGCGGATGTATTGCAAAAGACTCTATCACCATTTTTGTGGAATGTAAAGAGGCCAATTTACTGATGCCTAATGCCTTTACGCCAAATGGTGATAACCTGAACGACAACTTTTATCCTTTAGCCCGTGGAGGCATCAAATCCATTACAAGATTTTCTATTTACGATCGTTTTGGAAAACTTGTTTTTGAAAAAAGAGATTTTTTGCCGAACGATAAATCATTTGGATGGAATGGCAGGGTGAGTAACATGGATCAAACTACTTCAGTATTTGTTTATTATGTGGAAGCGGTGTGTGATCTGGGTGAAAAGCTTTACAAAAAAGGGAGTGTTACTTTAATAAGATAGATTTTTGTTTTGTTTTTTAATTCAATGGCGAACTATTTTCGGTTTCAATGAGTACGCATTATTTAAAGAAGATGGCTATTGAGCCTTCGTTTCAATAAATGCTTTTTACATTTTATTATGCCTGAATTACATTGCTACATTGTTGGACGTTGTAAGGAATTTGCCATGTAACCTTTTGCCAGACCGTATTTCAGTGAAAATAGCCGGCTTTGCCCGCTGTAAAAAGAACTCATATTTAATTTTATATTCCGGAGCTTCCTAAATACTTTCGATAGGATGCGTTTTCACTGATTTTTACTTTGAAAGCAAACTGTCTCTCGCTGAAAGGCTTGGTAGCGCTTCATCATTTAATTATTATTTATAAATGGCAACTCAAGGTTTATACTCACCGGAATTTGAACATGACTCATGCGGCATTGGTTTCGTCGCAAATATTAAAAGTAATAAAAGCCACCAGGTAGTTTTAGATGCATTGACCATTCTTGAAAACATGGCTCATCGCGGAGCATGTGGCTGCGAAGTGAACACAGGTGATGGCGCAGGTATTCTTATTCAAACACCTCATGAATTTTTCTTTGAAGAATGTTTAAAGTTGGGTATTCATTTACCGGCCTATGGTAAATACGGTGCGGGTGTTCTATTCTTTCCAAAAGACATCCGGTTAAGGGAAGAATGCCGTGATATTTTTAATCGTACTGCAGAGACACTTGGCCTTGAAGTTTTAGGATATCGCAAAGTGCCTGTAAATACGGATAGCATAGGCCACAGCGCTCTGTCAGTAGAGCCTGAGATGGAACAGGTATTTGTCGCCTGTCCCGATCACATCAGCAACCCGGATGATTTTGAAAGAAAATTATTTGTATTAAAAAATTACGCTACCAAAACCATTAACAGTACCGTAAGAAAAGATGCGATAGGTTTTTATGTAACCTCACTTTCTTACAAGACGATTATTTATAAAGGCCAACTCACCAGCCATCAGCTTCGCGGATATTTTCCTGACCTCAGGAATAAAAAAATTGTTTCCGCTTTCGGATTGATTCATTCCCGTTTTTCTACAAATACATTTCCCTCCTGGAAACTGGCACAGCCGTTCCGCTACATAGCACACAATGGAGAGATAAATACCCTGCAGGGAAATTTAAACTGGTTGCGTACCAGTGAGAAAAGTTTTATTTCTCAATTCTTCACAAAAGAAGAAATGGAAATGCTGTTGCCGGTAGTAGATGAGGCCCAGTCTGATTCCGCCTGTCTGGATAATATGATTGAGCTGCTCGCATTATGCGGTCGTTCGCTTCCCCAGGTGATGATGATGCTGATACCGGAAGCATGGGATGGCAATGAACAAATGGATCCGGTGAAAAAAGCGTTTTATGAATTTCATGCTTCTTTTATGGAGCCGTGGGATGGCCCCGCATCCATTTCATTTACCGATGGAAAATTAATTGGAGCTACGCTGGATAGAAATGGCCTGCGCCCTTCACGGTATTGCATTACAACGGATGACAGAGTTATTATGGCTTCTGAGACTGGCGTACTTCCTATTGACCCCAAACTCATCAAGGAAAAAGGAAGATTGCAACCGGGAAAAATGTTTGTAGTGGATCTGGAAGAAGGAAGAATTATAAGTGATGAGGAAATAAAACAAAAGATATGTTCGCAAAAACCTTTTGGCGAATGGCTCAATAAATATAAAATCCGTTTGGAAGAATTGCCTGAGCCTCGAGTAATGTTTACACATCTGGAACACGATCAGATATTTAAATACCAGCAGGCATTCGGATATTCTACCGAAGATTTGGAACTGATTTTAGCGCCTATGGCGCTGAACGGAAAAGAACCCATAGGGTCTATGGGTACAGATGTTCCTCTCGCTATTCTGAGCGATCAGCCGCAACATCTTAGCAGTTATTTTAAACAGCTTTTTGCACAGGTTACCAATCCCCCGATTGATCCTATCCGTGAAAAACTGGTGATGTCGCTGGCAACTTTTGTTGGCAACAATGGTAATTTATTAACAGAAGAACCTCTGGCCTGCCATACCGTTGCTTTAAAACATCCTGTTCTTTCCAATCGCGAATTGGAGAAGATAAGAAGTATGGATACCGGTATTTTCCAGGCGCATACATTGCAATCTTATTTCAGGGCCGATGGTAAACCCGGTTCTTTGCAAAAAGGAATTGACAGGCTTTGCAAGTACGCTGCGGAGGCTGTGGAAGATGGTTTTGAAGTGTTGATTTTATCAGACAGGGCCATTGATTCGGAACATGCGGCTATCCCTTCTTTGCTGGCTACTTCAGCGGTGCATCATCATCTTATTAAAAAAGGATTGCGAGGTCAGGTAGGTTTGGTTATTGAAGCCGGCGATGTTTGGGAAGTCCATCATTTCGCCTGCCTGATTGGATTTGGCGCCACCGCTATCAATCCTTATCTCGCCCTTTCTACCATCCGGGACATGAAGCTTAGTGGAAAAATGGAAACAGACCTTGACACGTACCAGATTAAAAAGAATTATAAAAAAGCAATTAACGATGGCTTACTGAAAGTGTTTTCAAAGATGGGAATATCCACTTTGCAGTCTTACCAGGGAGCACAGATATTTGAAATACTTGGTATCAACCAATCGGTTATTGACAGATACTTTACAGGCGCCACTTCGAGGGTTGAAGGGATGGGGCTTGATGAAATCGCCAAAGAAATTTTGATAAAACATTTCTTTGCTTTCAATAAAAAGAACATTCCATTTGAGCGGCTAACTGTAGGCGGACTTTATAAATGGAGGCGCAAAGGAGAAGTTCATTTGTTCAATCCACAAACCATTCACCTGTTGCAGTATTCCACCCGGATGAATGACTATAATATTTTTAAAAAATATTCCAAAGCGGTTAACAGCCAAAGTGAAAAAGCAGTTACTTTAAGAAGCTTGTTTCAATTTAAAAAGAATCGTCCTTCCATCTCAATAGATGAAGTAGAGCCTGCTGAAAATATTTACAAACGTTTTGCCACAGGCGCCATGTCATTCGGTTCTATTTCCTGGGAAGCACATACCACGCTTGCCATTGCGATGAACCGGCTCGGCGGAAAGAGTAATACCGGTGAAGGTGGAGAAGATGAAAGAAGATTTGAAAAATTACCGAATGGAGATTCGATGCGCAGCGCTATCAAGCAGGTGGCATCGGCGAGATTTGGTGTTACAAGCTGGTATTTGAGTGAAGCGGATGAATTACAAATTAAAATGGCACAGGGCGCCAAACCCGGCGAGGGCGGACAATTGCCGGGATATAAAGTGGATGAATGGATTGGTAAAGTTCGCCATGCCACACCCGGTGTTGGTTTAATTTCACCGCCACCTCATCATGATATTTATTCCATTGAAGATTTGGCGCAATTAATTTTTGATTTAAAAAATGCCAACAGAAAAGCAAGAATCAATGTAAAATTGGTTTCCAAAGCAGGCGTAGGTACTATTGCCGCTGGCGTGGCCAAAGCCAAAGCAGATGTGATTCTTATTTCAGGGCACGATGGCGGAACGGGCGCTTCTCCTATGAGTTCTATAAAACATGCGGGATTACCGTGGGAACTGGGCCTTGCAGAAACACATCAAACCTTAGTTAAAAATAAATTGCGCAGCCGTGTGGTGGTGCAAACGGATGGACAATTGAAGACAGGTCGCGATATTGCCATCGCTACTTTGCTCGGCGCTGAAGAATGGGGAGTGGCTACTGCCGCGTTGATCGTGGAAGGGTGCATCATGATGCGCAAATGTCATTTAAATACTTGCCCTGTAGGTGTAGCCACACAAGATCCCGAATTGCGCAAGCGCTTTACCGGCGAAGCTGACCATATCGTAAATCTCTTTAAATTTTTAACCCAGGAATTAAGAGAAATAATGGCTGACCTTGGATTCAGAACCATCAATGAAATGGTAGGCCAGGTGGATTTTCTGGAAAGAAGAGAAAATATAGACCATTGGAAATTCAGCAAGCTCGACCTGTCGCCCATTTTATATAAAGAACCAGCATCAAAACATACCGGATTATTTCATTCTGAAGAACAGGATCATGGATTGGACGGTGTTCTGGATTGGGAATTATTAAAAGTTGCCGGGCCGGCGTTGGAGCATCAGCAAAAAGTAAAGGCATCTTTCAATATTAATAATACAGACAGAACCATTGGAACTATTTTATCCAACGAGATTTCTAAAAAATATAAGGCTCATGGATTGCCGGACGATACCATTCATTTTAAATTCACCGGCACGGCAGGACAAAGTTTTGCGGCATTTAATGCCAAAGGAATAACGCTCGAACTGGAAGGCGATGCCAATGATTACTGCGGTAAAGGATTAAGTGGCGCCAGGTTAATTGCCTACCCATCAAAGGATGCGGGCTTTACTCCTGAAGAAAATATTATCATTGGCAATGTGGCATTTTACGGAGCTACTTCGGGTGAAGCATTTATCCGCGGAAAAGCGGGAGAGCGTTTCTGCGTACGCAACTCGGGTGCAAACGTAGTGGTAGAAGGAGTTGGCGATCATGGTTGCGAATATATGACCGGAGGAAACGTAATTATTCTGGGTAAAACGGGGAGAAATTTTGCAGCAGGTATGAGCGGAGGTATTGCTTATATCTATGATGTACAGCACAAGTTTGATTCTTTATGTAATAAAGAGATGGTTGATTTAGACAAATTAGATTCTGCTGACGAAAAGCTTTTGCAGGAGATGATTGGTAAACATTATCAATTCACCGACAGTACGGTCGCCAAATTTATTCTGAATGATTTTGACAACCAGTTGAAGAATTTTGTAAAAGTATTTCCGAAAGATTATAAGAGAGTATTGGAAACCCTGGCTCCTAAAGAGGAGCTTAAGTTGAAGTGATTATTATAAAGCTTCGACCTTCAAAGTGGATCCCGGGAAGCGATAATTAGTTTTTACTGAATATGGTTTGCTTTTTTTTACCTTCTTAAGTTCCAATTGGAGTTGAAGATATTTTATTAACTTCTTAAAC
>DATCWN010000079.1:0-8855 GCA_036566285.1 Hanamia sp. | reverse complement strand
ATGGAAGTTTGCGTTTACCGCCGTGAGAACTTGAGGTTACAAATTGTGACCTCAGACTTGAAGTCGCAATTTGCGACTTCAAGTTTCGCCACTCATTTTGAGCAAGCTGAAACATAAAATCTTCGGGAAATCTTGTTGCGTTCCGTTTTACTGCTTCATTCAATCTTTTCACTTCCACTCCATACATTTCCGCTAAATCCCTGTCCAGCATTACTTTTTGTCCACGCAATAAAAGAATTTTTTCAAGAATTTTTTCTTCTGAAACCATTACTATTGGCAAATTTGATTTTGGCATAACTTAATTTTTCTAGATTTAATATTATAAATCGTGTCAATCAAAATCTGCTAATTGAATCTCTAAGATCGCAATTTGCGACCTTAGAAAACCGCTTTTCCCTTTTTTTAATTCTTACCTAATTGGGTTTGATATCGCAATTTGCGATACCAAAATCTATCATTATTTTTCTTTCTTCTTTCCAATTCTTTTTGCATAAACTTGAAATCACAATTTGTGACTTCAAGTTCTATTCTTCTGTTGTTACACTCATAATTCCTTTTCCATCACCGGCAATTTTCTTGCTTCAAATTTCTTTACCTGTGCCGCAATATGTTTTATATGTTCCGGTGTGGTACCGCAGCATCCGCCTACAATATTTACAAAGCCTTCACGCGCCCAATCTTCTAAAATATGTGCCGTTTGTTCCGGTTGCTCATCATATTCTCCGAAGGCATTGGGCAATCCTGCATTGGGATAAGCAGAAGTGTAACAACTTGCTATCTTACTTAATTCTTCAATGTGGGGGCGCATCTCTTTCGCGCCAAGAGCACAGTTCAAGCCGACACTTAATGGATTGGCATGTAATACTGAAATGTAAAATGCTTCCAGTGTTTGCCCGCTCAAAGTTCTTCCGCTTGCATCGGTAATTGTGCCACTGATCATTATCGGAAGCTCTGCCTTTTTGGTATCTCTGAAATATTTTTTGATGGCATAGATCGCTGCTTTTGCATTGAGCGTATCAAAAATGGTTTCAATTAAAAGAAGATCTACGCCGCCATCAACAAGGCCTTTTATTTGTTCATAATAGGCATTCGCTACTTCATCAAAAGTTACCGTTCGAAAACCAGGATTATTTACATCTGGCGAAAGGCTTAGCGTTTTATTGAGAGGGCCAATGGCACCCGCAATGAACTTTGTATTGCCTTCATTTTTTAAAACAAATTCATCAACTGCTTTTCTTGCACACTGTGCAGCGGCAACGTTTAATTCGTATGCCAGCGATTGCATATCATAATCGGCTTGTGCAATAGAAGTGCTGCTGAAAGTATTGGTTTCAATAATGTCTGCACCGGCTTCCAAATATTCTTTGTGAATGGCTTGTATGATTTGCGGTTGTGTAATGCTTAGCAAATCATTATTTCCCCGCACATCTTTATGCCAGTCTTTGAATCTTTCGCCGCGAAAATCGTTCTCTTCAAGTTTGTATTGTTGTATCATAGTCCCCATAGCGCCATCTATAATGAGGATGCGTTCGTTGAGAGATTGCTGAATGTTTTTTTTCATTTTATAAAAAATTATTTCTAATAAATATTTTTAGTTCCTGTAATCGAAATGGGTTGTGGCTTTTTTAAAGAGTTACGCAACCATAGAAATCCGATGATCCCGGAAATGAGAGATGCGAGCAAAATAGAAATCTTTGATTCAGTAATTAATAATGGCTCGTCGTACGCAAGCAACGTGATGAAAATAGACATCGTAAATCCAATTCCTGCCAGGAATCCAATCCCTAAAACCTGGTTCCATTTCAAACCTAACGGTAATGTACAAACGCCAATTGAAACTGCCAGAAAGCTGAATAAAAAAACGCCCAAAGGTTTTCCAATTATCAATCCGGCGAAAATACCCAAGCTTCCTGGTTCTGCTAAGCCAGTATCCCAACCCGTGCCAAAAACAATGGCAGTATTTGCCAAGGCAAAGAGTGGAAGAATAATAAAGGCCACGGGCTTGTGCAGCCAATTTTCTATTTTATAAGATAGAGAAGTTTTTTTGCCTCCATCGAAGGGTAGGGCAAACGCGAGCAAAATTCCGGCAAGGGTAGCATGAACACCAGAATGTAGCATAAAGTACCACATAGCGATTCCTCCGATAAAATAAAAAATAAGATGATTCATTTTTAACCGGCTTAAAAAAAGTAATATGCCAAAGACTACTAAAACAACCAATAAATTAATGAGTGACAGGGAAGTGGTATAGAATACAGCGATTACTAAAATAGCTCCGAGGTCATCTATCACCGCAATGGCTGTGAGTAAAATTTTTAAAGACGCCGGAACACGATTTCCTAGTAAAGAAAGAATGCCAATGGCAAAGGCAATATCGGTGGCCATTGGAATGCCCGCACCGGATTGAGTAACCGTTCCATAATTAAAAAATGCAAAAATAGCTGCGGGGATTACCATGCCGCCAACTGCGGCAAATACCGGAAGTAAGGCATTTTTTAAATTGGAAAGTTCACCTACATAAATCTCCCTTTTTAATTCTAACCCGATAAGCAGAAAAAAGATGGCCATTAAGCCTTCGTTTATCCAATTCTCTATACTTAACTCTACGATTTGATATTGCCATAAATTTTGGTAAGATTCCTGAATGGATGAGTTGGCAACTAAAAGAGAAATGATGGTGCACACAATAAGCAGTACACCTCCTTTGGCATTCTCAAAAAACTCATGAAATAATCGTGTTACCCTCATTGCATTTAATAGTCATTAAGATGACAAATTTTCAAAAATGATGAAATGCTGAAGTTGAACAAAAAAGAATCTAAAACGAAATTTTAAAATCCTGTGGATTGGGGCAGAATGTTTTCGTTTATTAGTTCAGTTAAGTTGATAACTCTTTGCAAAATCCCGGGCTGAACAATAAACAAATCCGCCCGAAAACCCTGCGAAATTAGAGTAAAGCTGCTATATGACAAAATGTGTTAATTGCTGATACGGCTTTCAGGCATTTTTACTGATACGGAATTGCTAAGCGCATCATTTTCGCGCAGCCGTTTTGCAAACTTTCCAATGGTAAGCCCCTGCCCAACAATTGAAAATAATACAACAATATAAGTAATGGAAACAAACATATCGCCATACATATATTTAGGCACCGATAAGGCAAGCGCTACAGAAATGCCGCCACGCAGGGCGCCCCAGGTAAGGATGGGGATAGCGTTTTTTTCAAAAGGTTTTTTATTTTTTAAAACTATTATGGGAAGCCTTACTGAAACGTAACGGGCAAATAAAACAATTACTATGGCAATGCATCCGAGCAAAAGTAAAGTCATATTGAAAGGTATTATCAACATTTCAAAACCAATTAATAGAAACAAAACCGCATTCATTACCTCATCCATCATTTCCCAGAATTTCCCAATATAATCGCGGGTAACATCACTTACTACCGCATCCATAGTTTTATTACCGGTAATCAATCCGGCTATTACCATTGCAAGCGGGCCGCTGATGTGCAATTTTTCTGCAAGCAAATAACCGCCCATTACAATGGCAAGAGTAGTCATCACTTCCACCACATAATTATCAATTGATTTAAGAACCCAATACCCGGTGTAGCCCAACAGCCAACCCAGAAGTAAGCCACCACCGGCTTCTCTTACAAAGAGCCAGGCCACATCCCATACGGAAGTGTTTTCCAAACCGATTTGGGCTATTTCATAAAATGTAATGAATAATACCACGCCGATTCCATCATTAAATAAGCTTTCTCCACTGATTCTTGCTTCAAGGGATGATGGAATTTTTGCTTTTTTTAAAATCCCTACCACAGCAATGGGATCAGTGGGAGAAATTAATGCGCCGAATAAAAAACAATAAAGTAAATTAACTGAAAGGCCAAAAAGTGTGGTAACTGCATATAACAGTAAACCCACCACAATAGTAGAAATCAATACGCCAATAGTAGAAAAAGTAATGATGGCGGTTCTTTCACTCTTTAGTTTTTTTGCATCAACCTGAATGGCGGCGGCAAATAATAAAAAGCTCAGCATCACTTTCATTACTGCCGTTTGAAAATCTATAGCGCCAATGGCTTCGGTAGTTGTAAGAAAAAACTCCGGAAAAATATATCCGATACCGATTACAATCAGGGAAGCAATAAGCGAAATAAGCATGATGCCTATGGTGCCGGGGAGTTTAATAAACCGGTGATTGATGTACCCAAAAATTGCCGCCAATACAATAATAATCGTTATGATATTGTATATCTCCATTGTTCTTTTTTAAGGAAGAGATTTGTGTTTTCGCTACAAACCTTTAAAATTCCAGGGTTATTTTCTACAAAAAACCGGAAGAACAAAAACAGATTTTTTGCAGAAATAAATATAACGTTATCATTTATTTGCAGCAATCTTTTTCGCGTACGAAAATGGATTTAAATATTTTCCATAAAAAACTACCCACATTATGAAGAAGTGTCATTGCGATTATTTTGAATTGCTCAAAGCTACCAAATCCTTTCCTTGTTTTTAAGAAAGACGTGTGTGGCGCAAAAATAGTTTTATACATTCTCCAGTTCAAAGATGGGATCAATCAACGTTCCGGCGGGCATTTCAAAAACCGGGTTGATAATTCCATCCCTCAGATCATACACCCAGCCATGTAGATGAGGTATTTGCTGGTGTTTCCAGGCGTTTTGAACGATAGAAGTTTTGGCAAGGTTCATCACCTGCTCTTTTACATTTAACCGTACCAGCAACTGATGCCTTTCTTCATGGGTAGGCAACGCATCAATCTCTTCGCGGTGCAACCTATATACATCTTTTATGTTCCCGATCCATTGATCTATGAGGCCATAGCTTTTGTGTTCCATAGCTGCTGAAATGCCGCCACAATTGTGATGGCCGCAGACAATTACATGCCTTACTTTTAAAATTTCTACGGCGAACTGAAGTACGCTCAACATGTTCAAATCTGTATGAACTACAAGGTTAGAAATATTCCTGTGAACGAATATTTCTCCGGGGTGAGTGCCTGTTATTCTATCGGCAGGTACCCGGCTGTCACTGCATCCTATCCATAATATTTCCGGTGTTTGTAATTCGGTCAGTCTTGTAAAATACTCAGGATCCTCGTTAATTTGTGAAGAGGCCCATTCTTTGTTTTTTTCTAAAAGTTTTCTGTATGCGTCCATTTTATTTATTGTGTAAAAAATTTCTTTTTTTATCCTGCATTGTACTTTCCGGGATGTACTACATATTCAATCCTCCGCAGGTACTTATTACCTGTCCTGTGATATAAGAGCTCATATCGCTGGCAAGAAAAAGGGTAACATTTGCTATTTCTTCCGGGCTTCCAAAACGGCCCAAAGGTATTTTATTTAGAAATACTTTTTCGGCTTCTCCTTCTTTTAAGTATTGAGTCATGTCTGTTTCCACAAATCCGGGAGCGATGGCATTGCATCGTATGTTACGGCTTCCCAATTCTGCGGCAATGGATTTTGTAAATCCTATGATACCCGCCTTGCTGGCTGCGTAACTGCTTTGGCCCGCATTTCCTCTCATTCCTATGATAGAGCTCATGTTGATAATACTTCCTTTACGCGCTTTTATCATGGGTTTTATTACCTGCTTGGTCATGTTAAACACACTGGTGAGATTGGTGTTTAATACTTCATCCCATTGTTCGGGTGTCATTCTCAGCAAAAGATTGTCCCTCGAAATACCGGCATTGTTCACACAAATATCTACAGGGCCAAATTCTTTTACCACAGCATTTACCAGCACTTCACAATCGTTATAGTTAGCGGCGTTGCTCTTATATGCTTTTGCATTTACCCCAAAAGTTTTTAATTTTTCTTCCAAAGATTTTGCTTTCTCGTCGCTGCTGATGTAGGTAAAAGCAATGTGTGCACCACTTTCAGCGAGTTTCAATACAATGGCTTCTCCGATTCCGCGGCTGCCGCCTGTTACGATGGCTACTTTATTTTCTAATAATTTCATGGATATTTTATTTTTGACTCTGCTTGATTTTTGCAATTATACTTCATGCCGCCAAAAGAATACTCATTTTTTTATTTTTTTTGATTGGCTTCAAACACCCGGATAAAATTACCTCCCAGGATTTTAAAAATATCTTCTTTTGAATAACCACGCTTTACCAGTTCTTTGGTAATCATTGGATATTTGGTTACATCTGTTAATACTTTTGGAGTAAAAGAAATGCCGTCAAAATCTCCGCCAAGTCCCACGTGATCTATACCGCCAAGTTTGATGATGTATTCCATGTGGTCAAATAATAAATGAAACGGTGCACGCATTTCTTCCACTTCATTTTTATATTTTTTGAAAATAAAATCATTCGCTTCAAAGTCTTTCACACCCGATGTGATGAGAGAATCTTTTTCTGCCCTGTGATTTCGCAGGAAGACAGATTGCTTTTTGCCAACGGTGCTATCAAGAAATGCAGGATAAAAATTTAGCTGGATGACTCCGCCGTTTTTTGCAATGGCTTTTATCTGGTCATCTTTTAGATTTCTAAACACCGGACAAAGCGTGTATGCATTACTGTGAGACACCAAGACGGGTTTGGTAGAAACGCTTATTGCATCCCAAAAAGTTTGGTCGCCTGCATGGCTAAGGTCTACCATCATTCCTAAATCGTTCATCCTTTTTACTACCTGTTTCCCAAAATCATTTAATCCTTTTTTTTGAGATGTTGAATCTATCATGCCTTTTATACGTTGATACCCGGCTTCATATTCCGCGCTGGTAGCCCATGAATTATTATTATTCCAGGTGAGCGTCATATATCGTGCACCACGGTTGTAAAAGCTGTCAATTTTATTTAAATCATCTTCTATCATGTGGCCGCCTTCCACACCTATCATTGCGGCGAGCTTATGTTCTTTCACCGCTTGTTGCAATTGAGTGGGAGAGCTTACCAGCATCATTCTTGAAGGATTTCGTTTTACCCATGCATATAATGTATCCATTTCGCGGTTAGCAAATTGGTAAGGATTTTCCTGTTTACCATCACAGAAAATTGAAAACGCCTGTACATCTAAACCTCCCTTAAACATCCGGTTGAGGTCGCTATGTGTTTTGCCCTTGAGGTCTTCATCAAAACGAAATCCTTTTTCAATGCATGTGCTGATGATGTCATTGTGCGTGTCAACTACAATTGCCCTCTTATGGATTTTTTTATAAGATTGTGATTGAACGGGGATGGAAATTATGAACGTAATAACAGAGAGAAGAAATACTTTCATTTTTAAAAATTTAAAAGAACAAAAATTTATTTTGTTTCTTAATGGCCGATGATTACAAATTTACCGGCGGATAAAGATTATTTTTTTAAAATGAAAACAAGATAGCCAAACGAGGGGAAAACAAATTGAGAAATATAATTCTAAAATGGGTTTTTAAAAAATCATTGAATCCCATTTTCTTTTTTAAAAACGTAAGACGTGTTTAAAATATATTCATAGAATTCGGCAAGGCTGCTGGTTACAACAAAAAGATAATCGGGACGATATAGTTTTTTATATCGTGTAAGGTCATCACCTTTTAATCCGGTAATGCGTGAAATGGTTTTTGAAGAGAAACGGTAATCAATATAACGCTCCTGTTCATCCTGTACCAATCTTTTTTGGAACGCCAGGTTTTGTTTATTTTTTCTAAACTGGAAGATACCAATGAGTTCGTTAACGTCTATGCCCGCCGGTCCGCCGGGCTCATAGCTGGATCGTATCGTAGGATTTTCGCGGCCAAATATTTTTGAATAGGTTACGCGGTTTTCAAGGGAATCGCTTTTATAGGTATCGGAAAAAACAGTAACGCCTTTCAGCAGTTTGTATTTTTCGTTTACCCGTACCCGTAAGGAGATGTCGAAAGCGGTATAATTGCTGATTGTTTTTACCGGGAACATCAGCGTGTATTTGTCATGATAGAAAAAATTAATGGAATCATTTTCTGAAACATTGATGTGATAAGCGCCCAAAGAATCTGTAATGGCTGCGGCGCCTGAAGTGCTGTACACTTGTACGCCCGGAACTACATATAACTTTGTGGAATCGTAAACCGTTCCTGAGATAATAATCTGGCAAAAACAATGGGTACCGGATAAGAACAGAATTATGAAAAGAAGGCAGTAGAGTTTTAAGGATAGAGTTTTTTTCACAACAAAATATAATAGGTAATATTACACCATTGCCTAATGAAATGATTATCCGCAATTGTTTTTTAACGCTGCTTTTGTAAATCCGGTTTATGAAAGGTAAAAATTATTTGTCCAGGTTTTTTATTACCTCTTCAATTTTCCCGGGATAAAATTCATGCTCCAGTGCATGGATTTTTTTTGCGAGCGTTTCCGGAGTATCCTCTTCATTGATACTACATGATTTTTGAAAAATAATTTTTCCATGGTCATACAATTCATCTACGAAATGAATGGTAATACCGCTCTCTTTTTCCTTTGCATTGATGACGGCTGAATGTACTGCATCGCCGTACATTTTTTTACCGCCATAGGCAGGTAATAATGCCGGATGTATGTTTACGATCCGGTTGGGAAACGCATGGATGAGCACCTTGGGAATTTTCCATAGAAACCCGGCAAGTACAATAAAATCTATTTTATGATCTTTTAATTCAGCGATATTTCCGGTATCTAAAAATTTATTTTTTTCAAGTAAAAGAACCGGAATACTTTCTTTCGCAGCAATGTGAAGTACACCTGCTTTTGGATTATTACAAACGATCAAAGCAACTTTTGCAATTGTACTTTTATTGAAATGAGTAATTATTTTTTGCGCATTAGTGCCGGTGCCAGAGGCAAATATGGCAATGTGAGTGATA
>DATCWN010000297.1:0-5917 GCA_036566285.1 Hanamia sp. | reverse complement strand
CATTTCTCAATCCCCGAACATCATTTCTCAATCTCCGAAGGTCATTTCTCAATCTCCGAAGGTCATTTCTCAATCTTCGAAGGCCATTTCTCAATTTCCGAAAGTCATTTCTTTATAATCAAACATGATTTCTTTATCATTAAACATGATTACGCAGTATTTAACGAACCATCTGACTTCATAAGTAAATCATCAAACCGAATAAAGCGCTCCCTTTTAGGGACTGCATTAAGTATTTCGCTTTTGGGGTTAGGGCTAAACATTTTATATCTTTATTTGCATAACAATAATTATGGAAAGAACCCAGCAGATACGGTCTTTTTTATTTAGTCAATACCTCGCGGATGGTATCCGCATCACTTTGGAGATCATTATTCCTGCCATCATTTTTTCTTTTTTGGGCGATCTTGAAACAGGCATCACCATTTCTCTCGGCGCCTTGTGTGTCAGCATCAGCGATGGCCCCGGGCCTGTGATACACAAAAGGAACGGCATGTTGTATTGCAACATTTTTGTTTTTGCAATGGCTTTAATAACCGGTTTTTTAAACACCAGCATTCTTTCACTTGGTATTCTGA
Source organism: Hanamia sp. (assembly GCA_036566285.1). Taxonomy (GTDB): domain Bacteria; phylum Bacteroidota; class Bacteroidia; order Chitinophagales; family Chitinophagaceae; genus Ginsengibacter. The sequence goes on along the minus strand of DATCWN010000297.1, from coordinate 5,339 downwards.
TATTGGTGGCCAGTTTTATTTTTACCATGTTTTCTGTTTATGGAAACCGCGCAGCATCCATAGGCACGGCGGCATTGCTCATCATGATATTAAGACTTCCCTCCGTTTTAACCCCTTCGGAAATAGTTACAGAAAGTTTATTGATATTGTCCGGGGGAGTCTGGTATATGGTGGTAGCCCTTGTTTTTTACCGCCTCACCCCTTACCGCCCCGCACAGCGGTCACTTGGCGATTGCATTAATGAAACGGCCAAATATTTATTGATAAAATCTGAAATGTACGATGTCGCCACCGACCTCAAAGAGGAATACCGCAAGCTTCTGGACCAGCAGGTAATTGTAAATGAAAAACAAAATGAGGTAAGGGAATTGTTATTTAAAAACCGGGCTTTATTAAAAGAATCCACTCATCAGGGAAGGGTGCTGGTATTGACTTTTGCAGATGTGGTGGATCTTTTTGAACACATAATGGCCACCTGGTACGATTATGCGCTGTTGCGCGAAAAATATGCATCCACCGGAATCCTGGATGAAGTGAGCGCCATCATAAAAACAATTGCCGGAGAACTAAAAGACATTGGCGATGCCATACACGATAATCATTCTTTTAAAAAGGAATTTGAACTGATTCCCATGCTTGATGCCTTAAAAGAAAAAATTGATGCGCTGTCCGATAAAGGAAGCACCATGATGCTCAAAAAAATATTGGTAAACCTGCGCAACCTGGGAGAAAAGGTAGATGAGATTTTAAAGTATTTTAATGAAGACCTATCTGGAAAAAGAACACTCCGGAGCCAAAAAGATTATTCAAGATTTGTAACGCATCAAAAAATAAACGGTGCGGTTTTAAGAAACAACCTGACGTTTGAATCCTCCATTTTCAGGCACTCTCTCCGCATGATGATTACCTGTGGAGTGGGCTTTGCTATCGCCAATTTAATTTCCACGGGGCATCATAGCTATTGGATATTGATGACCATTATTATTATTTTAAAACCCGGCTTCAGCCTCACCAAAGAAAAAAATTTCGACAGGCTCATTGGTACTATCGGCGGTGGTGTGGTGGGTTTATTAATCCTTGGTTTTATCAATGATAAAAATATTCTGTTCGCGCTCATCGTATTTTTTATGATAGGCACTTACACTTTTGTGCGATTGAATTATATAGTGATGGTTATTTTTCTCACGCCTTATGTGCTGATTCTTTTTCACTTTTTGGGGCTTGGTGTTTTAAACATTGCCAGCGAGCGCCTTGCTGATACTGCCATTGCATCTTTACTTGCATTCCTGTCAAGTTATTTTCTATTTCCACATTGGGAATCGAGAAACCTGCAAGGCTATATGGCAGGCGTTTTAAAATCGAACATTCATTACCTGCAAAAACTGAAAGAATTATTTTATGGAAATAAAATTTCTTCGCTCGATTACAAACTGGTGCGCAAAGAATTGTTTGTAAGCACAGCCAATCTTTCCGCAGCCTTGCATCGCATGTTAAGCGAGCCAAAAAGTAAACAACGCCATAGAAAAGAAATTTATGAATTCGTCGTTTTGAATCATGTTCTTTCTTCCAACGTAGCCAGCCTTACAGCCACCGTTTTCAATAATGAACAACCTGCTTCTAAAGAAATTTTGCATCGCCTGAAACGCTCTCTTCAGATACTGGAAAACAGCCTTGGGCAACTGGACGCTTCTTATAAACCAGATGTGGAAAAAGAACCTTCTCTTTTACTGAATGAAGCCAGGCAACAGGATTCGCAATTAACCGGGCAACTCAATTTCATTTATAAAATTTCGGAAGACATAGGCAAGCTTAGCAACGTAATAGCAACATGATTGCTTATTATTCATAAATTATTTCCCATTTATTGCAAAGAGTATTTACGCAAATCTTGAAATTAAAATTCTGATTCCCACAATAGCCAAAGAAACCGACAGCGCTTTTATAATTATTTTCCCCTTCATCTTTCCTGATAAATAAGCGCCTAACTGCGCCCCTGGAATCACGCCAATGATCAATCCGACAACCATTTTTAAAACGAAAGGATCATCGTAGCCGCCTTGCGAAATATGTACGATAACACTTACTGTAGCCATTATAGCCAAAATAAAATGAGAGGTAGCCGTAGCAATATGCACCGGGAACCGAAGCCACTCGGCCATCGCAGGCACATGAATAATGCCGCCGCCTATACCCAGCAATGGAGAAAAATATCCTACAAAAACACTCAGGATATTTCCTTTGCGCATGTCATACGCGTAATTATATTCGTGCTTCCACTTATCTACAAGATGCTGCTGAATCCATCCTTTATGGCTTGTTACGGGTTTGCTCGCAGATAGTTTTTTACCGCCTTTCAAAAAAAGAAAAACAGCTAAAACAAAAAGGACGATGCCGAAAATAATATCAAATACATCACGCGGAATTATTTGAGTAGTATATACACCAAGAATGGATCCGGGAATGGTACACAAGGCAAAAATAATTCCGGCTTTATAATCTACCCGCTTAATGGCCATGTAGGCAACAGAGCCGGAGATAGCATTGCAGGCAACAACCGCCATTGAAATCGCAGTGATGGTTTCCGGAGAGAAAGAAGGCTGCATAATAATTAAAAGAGGAACCAAAATAAAGCCTCCGCCGGCGCCAATTAAAGTACCAAGAGTACCAATCAAAAATCCAATAAATATTAAGAGATAAATATTTTCCATGTAGAGAAGTAAAGAAAGGATACTGCGAAGATGAAACAAAGATATTTAAAACAAACACCTGCATCTGCTAAAAAGATTTGTTTCAACACTTTCAACTTACTTAAAAATGTCTGCCAATCTCTTCTAAATATATTTCCCGGTATAACTTTCTTTTACTTTTTTCAATCCCTCCGGAATTCCCGCATACACTAACTTACCACCTTCATCTCCGGCTTCGGGGCCAAGGTCAATCACCCAATCTGCTGATTTTATTACATCGGTATTGTGCTCAATTACGATGATGGAATGCCCCTGCTCAATCAATGCATTAAAGGATTTTAATAGTTTTTTTATGTCATGAAAATGAAGCCCCGTGGTGGGTTCATCAAAAATAAAAAGAAGGTTTCCCTGCCCTTTTCCTTTTCCAAGAAATGAAGCAAGCTTTACACGCTGTGCTTCGCCACCGGAAAGAGTATCAGAAGATTGTCCTAATTTAATATAGCCCAAACCTACATCGCTTAAAGGTTGAATTTTTTTGGAAATTATTTCCCCATATACTTCATTTCTTTTAGCCGATGATTTTTCTTTTGCAAAAAATAGTATGGCTTCATCCACGCTCATTTCCAGCACTTCGAAAATATTTTTATCATTGTATTTTACCTCCAGCACTTCCTGTTTAAATCGCTTTCCTCCACACACATCGCAGATCAAATGTACATCTGCCAGGAACTGCATTTCCACCACCTGCTCCCCTTCTCCTTTGCATGCATCACACCTACCGCCATCTACATTGAAAGAAAAATGTTTGGGTTGATAGCCGCGTATTTTTGCCAAAGGCTGTTTGCTGAATAATTCTCTTATTTCATCATAAGCCTTTATATAAGTTATGGGATTGCTTCGTGAGGATTTCCCGATGGGATGCTGATCTACCATTTCCACTTGTGAAATAAAATCAACGTCGCCGGAAAGTCCTTTATTTAATCCGACCTTTTCAACAAATTCTCCTTTCAGTACTTTCAATGCGGGATACAAAATCTGTTTTACCAAAGTAGTTTTTCCGCTTCCGCTAACTCCCGATACCACACATAAAACGTTGAGCGGAAAAACCACATCAATACTTTTCAAATTATTTTGCCGCGCGCCTTCTATTTTTATGGAGCGATTCCATTTGCGAATGTGTTTTGGCGGATCTATGGTCAACTCCTTTTTGAGATATTTACCCGTAAGGCTTTCAGGATTTTTGATGATGGCATCATAATTCCCTTCAGCAATTACTTCACCGCCCAGATGGCTTGCCAGGGGGCCCATATCAATAATGTGATCCGCTTTTCGCATCATCATTTCATCATGCTCTACCACTACCACGGTATTACCAAGTGCCTGCAAATTTTTTAAAACTTCAATCAGATTTTCCGTATCTCTTGAATGTAAACCAATGGAAGGCTCATCCAAAATATAAAGCGAATCGGTAAGGTTGCTGCCCAGGCTTCTGGTAAGTTGTATGCGCTGGCTTTCGCCGCCACTCAGCGAATTGGCAAGCCTGTTTAAGGTAAGATATCCAAGGCCTACTTCATGCAAAATTCTCAGCCGGGTATTTATTTCTATCAAAATTCTTTTGGCTACTGTTTTATCATAATCAGATAATTCTATTTCTTCAAACCACTTTTGTAAATCCTTTACCGGCATCTCGCACAACTCCCCGATATTTTTATTATTTACCTGCACAAACAATGCTTCCTTTCTTAACCGGTAACCATGGCATTCAGGACATATCGTTCTGCCACGATAGCGACTCAATAAAACCCGGTATTGTATTTTATATAAATTCTGTTCTACCTCTTTAAAGAACTCATTTAATCCTCCAAAATATTCGTTGCCGGTCCATAATAAATTGTATTGTGCCGTTGTAAGATCAATAATGGGTTTATGTACCGGAAAGTCAAAATGGTTGGCTGCTTTTATCAATTTTTGTTTCCACAAGCTTAATTTTTCTCCACGCCACGGAGCTATGGCATTTTCAAAAACACTTAATCTTTTGTCGGGAATTACCAGGTCGGGATCAATGCCGAGAACCAGGGAAAATCCACCGCAAACAGGGCATGCACCATAAGGATTATTAAATGAAAATAAATTAGGAACCGGCTCTTCAAATTTAATTCCATCGAGTTCAAATTTATTGGAAAAATGTAAAATGTCTTTCCCATTTATTTCAAGAATTACTTCTCCTTCTCCTTCATAAAAAGCCGTACTAACGGAGTCAGATATACGATGATTGTCGTCTTCATCAAAATCTTTTACCACCAGCCTGTCTATAAGAATGTACAATGTTTGATGTTCGATGTACGATGAAAGATCCTTGTCGCTTTTTTGCTGAAGATCTTCTATCCTTACTATTTTCAACTCCCCTTCTTTAGAGGAGTAATGGTATGCCAATCTTGAAAATCCCTTTTGCATTAAAATGTTTAATTCCTCTCTCACGTCCCTGTTGTGCAATTGTTTAAAAGCTACCAGCATCAATACTTTATCGCCATTTTTTAAACCATTGATGGCTTTTACCACATCCGTTACATCATCTTTTTTTACCTCCCTGCCGGAGACCGGCGAAATGGTTTTACCAACGCGTGCAAATAAAAGACGGAGATAATCATACAC
>DATCWN010000311.1:0-3000 GCA_036566285.1 Hanamia sp. | reverse complement strand
CCGGTAATGGAATTGAAAGGTTTCCAGCGTGTACATCTGTTGCAGGGCGAAGAAAAAGAAATTGCATTTGCCATCACTCCGGAATTATTAAGCATGCTGGATGCAGATATGAAAACGGTGGTAGAGCCGGGCGATTTCCAGGTTATGATTGGCGCTTCTTCGCGTGATATTCGTTTGAAGGGAATATTAAATGTGCGCTAAAATATAAGATGATTGATTCTTCAAAATAATTTCTATTGCAACTATAAAACAGGTTAGATGAAAAAAATAATTTTGGTATCAGGACTATTTATTTTATCCACGGCATACTCGCAGAAGAAAAACTTTTCCAACATTCCGCCAAATTCTTCTGAATCAGATATTATTCGCAAAGCCGCCAATATCGTTCCTTCTCCCCGTCAATTACGATGGCAGAAATTGGAACTTACCGCTTTCTTTCATTTTGGCGTAAATACTTTTACGAACCGCGAATGGGGAACCGGGAAAGAAGACTCGAAAGTTTTTAACCCCTCAAAATTGGATGCCAACCAATGGGTGAAAGTGGTAAAAGACGCAGGTTTCAAGCAAGTTATTTTAACTGCTAAACATCATGATGGATTTTGTTTGTGGCCTACAAAAACTACAGAACATTCTGTGAAAAATAGTCCATGGAAAAATGGTAATGGTGATGTAGTGAAAGAAGTAGCCGATGCATGCAAAAAACAAAATCTTGGCTTCGGAATTTATCTTTCTCCCTGGGATAGAAATTCACCTTTATATGGAACGGATGCCTACAATGATTTTTTTGTAAATCAGCTCACAGAATTGCTTACTAACTATGGCCGCATAGACGAAGTTTGGTTTGATGGTGCCAACGGCGAAGGCCCGAATGGTAAAAAGCAAGTGTATGATTTTGACCGTTGGTATCAACTTATTCGAAAATTACAACCCAGCGCAGTGATTGCGATTATGGGCCCGGATGTAAGGTGGGTTGGCACTGAAACCGGCTATGGTCGCGAAACAGAATGGAGTGTGGTGCCGGCAAATAATTTAAATCCCGAAGAAATTGCGGCGGGTTCGCAGCAGGCGATTGCTTTCAAGCCGCAGGGCGATATGACGGGCGATGACCTTGGCAGTCGTAATAAAATCGTACAGGCATCAGGGTTAGTATGGTATCCTGCTGAAACGGATGTATCCATCAGGCCGGGATGGTTTTATCATCCTGAAGAAAACGACAAAGTAAAATCGCCGGAAAAATTGCTCGACATTTATTTTCATTCTGTTGGCAGAAACGGCGTGTTGCTGATGAATATTCCACCAGATAAAGAAGGATTAATTAATGAAGCAGATATAAAGAATTTAAAAGAATGGAAAAGATTAAGGGATGAAATTTTTAAAAATAATTTAGCGGAAGGCGCATTAATAACCTCGCCAAATGGTATCAATAAAAAAGCAATGCTGGACAATAAGTATGATACTTACTGGACAACAAAAGGGAAAGACACTTCGGCAACTATTGAATTAAATTTAAAAAATAAAAGCACCTTTAATGTTTTAATGTTACAGGAAAACGTAACTATTGGGCAGAGAATTGAAAATTTAATTTTGGAATATTGGAATGGAAAACAGTGGAAGAACGTTATAGAAGGCACTACGGTTGGGTATAAACGTTTATGGCAGTTTCGGGATGTTACCACCAATAAAGTAAGATTGAAAATTATTTCATCAAGATTAAATCCTACGATTTCGGAGATGGGTTTGTATTTTCAGCAAACAAATAATTTAAAAAAGTAAAATCATTTTATGAAAATGAAAAGTAAACAGATCATTTTTAGTTTAATAATCATTTTTTCCTGTTTGGCAAATGTGCAGGCGCAGGAAAATTATAAGCCTTCGCCCGAAAATTTAAAGGCAAGAGAATGGTTCAGCGATGCGCGTTATGGAATGTTTATCCACTGGGGCGTTTTCAGTGTTCTCGGCGATGGAGAATGGGTGATGAATAATCGCAACATCAAAGTGGATGAATACAAAAGGCTACAGGATTTTTTTAACCCTGAAAAATTTGATGCGCAAAAATGGGTGAGTGTTGCAAAAAATGCGGGGATGAAATACATCACTTTTGTAACCAGGCATCATGATGGTTTCAGTAATTGGGATACCAAAGCATCCGGTTGGAAAATTACCAACACGCCTTATCAAAAAGATATAGTGAAACAACTCGCTGATGAGTGCCACAAGCAAGGCATCAATTTATTTTTGTATTATTCTCTTTTAGATTGGTCGCGGAGTGATTATCAATATGAAACCGGACGCACAGGAAAAGGTACCGGAAGAACTGAGAAAAGTAACTGGCCATCTTACATAAATTTTATGAAGCAGCAGTTGACCGAATTGCTTACCAATTACGGAGAAATTTCGGGGATATGGTTTGACGGACATTGGGATCAAACCGCCCCCGAAGGCGCAGCAGACAGAAGCTCAAAAGTTGATTGGCATTATGATGAAATTTATTCTTTGATTCACAAATTGCAACCGCAATGTTTGATTGGGAACAATCATCATCTTACCCCATTTCCCGGAGAAGATTTTCAAATGTTTGAGCGTGACCTTCCCGGTGAAAACAAGTCAGGACTTAGTTTTCAGCAAGCCTCCGATAAATTGCCTTTAGAAACCTGCGAGACAATAAATGGTTCCTGGGGATTTAATATCACTGATTCAAAATACAAATCTGCTCATGAAATCATTCGCCTGCTGGTGCGCGCCGCAAGTCTAAATGCGAATTTATTATTGAACATTGGCCCCATGCCGGACGGCGTTATTCAACCACAATTTATTTCCAGGTTAGATAGCGCCGGCAACTGGCTGAAAGAAAATGGTGCATCCGTTTACAACACAAAAGGAAGCAGCATAAAAAAACAATCATGGGGTGTGATTACAGAAAAAGCGGATGAAATTTATTTGCACATTTTTGAGGATACCACCACTTCCATTGCGATAGAAAATTTTCCATACAACCCCGAT
>DATCWN010000001.1:0-2051 GCA_036566285.1 Hanamia sp. | reverse complement strand
AAAAACTATAAAAGCCGGTGGCCCTTATTCCATCAGTATTTCAGGGAAAAATAAAATAGAATTGCATAATGTTTTATTGGGTGAGGTTTGGTTATGTTCCGGCCAGTCGAACATGGAATTTCCTTTAAAAAAACACCAGAGTTGGCAGACAGGGGTTGTCAATGCAGAGCATGAGATTTCTCAGGCGAACTATCCTATGATGCGTATGTTCATTGTAGAAAAAAATACTTCAACCATTCCTTTGAATGATGTAAAGGGATCATGGAATATTTGCAGCCCGCAAACCGCTGGTAATTTTTCGGCAGTAGCTTATTATTTTGGAAAACGAATTCAAAAAGAAACGGGCTTCCCTGTGGGGCTTATTCATTCTTCGTGGGGAGGCACACCAGCAGAATCCTGGACAAAAAAAGAAGTGCTGAAATCAGATAAAGATTTTGCATCTATCCTTGACCGTTATGATAATTCTTTAAAAGCGTATCCGGATAATTTAAAAAAATATGAACAAGAATTACTTGAGTGGAAAAATGATTCTGCGGACCTAAAAGCGGGAGAAGCTGTAAGCCGCCAAAAGCCTGTAAAAACTGCTGATCCGGCAAAAAATTCTAAATCGCCCACGCTGCTTTACAATGCGATGATTCATCCTCTGATGCCATTTACTTTAAAAGGAGTTATCTGGTACCAGGGCGAATCCAATGCAGACCGCGCTTATCAATACCGTAAATTATTTCCCGCATTAATTAATAACTGGCGAAATGATTGGAAAGAAAATCTACCTTTTTATTTTGTGCAGATAGCGCCGCATCGCCAACAAAATCCTGAAATAAGAGAAGCACAACTGCTCACATTTAAAACAACGAAGAATACCGGTATGGCGGTAATTACCGATTCGGGCGATAGTACAGATATTCATCCACGTAATAAAGAAGTAGTTGGTGAACGCCTTGCTCTGTGGGCATTGGCAAAAAATTATGGCAAAAAAGATATTGCTTATTCAGGCCCTGTGTATCAATCAATGAAAATAGAAGGCAATAAAATCATTTTACATTTTGATTTTGTAAATGGTGGATTAAAAGCCAAAGACGGTAAGTTAAAAGAATTTACCATTGCGGGCGATAATCAAAAATTTGTTCCTGCTCATGCCATCATAAAAGGAAATACGGTAGTGGTTTGGAGTGATGAAATTAGCAAACCAGTTGCTGTTCGTTTCGCATGGAAAAATTTTATGCATCCTAATTTATATAACGGAGCAGGTTTGCCTGCCTCGCCATTTAGAACAGACGATTGGCAAGGTGAAACCTTTGGAAAAAATTAAATAAAACAAATAGTAACAACATAAACATTGAAATTTTAAAATAAATTTTTTATGAAAAAAGGAATAGCGCTTACCGCTGTATTGATTTTATTTTCTGCTTTGTCTTTTGGGGTTTCCGCTCAAAGCAATGCTGATAAAACGATGACTAAAAAAGAAGTAAAAAAATGGTTTGCCAAACAGGAATGGTTGGGAGGGGTACAATTGAAACCTCATAAGTCAGTAGATGTTCAGGTATTTGCGAGGCAGTACCAACTCAATAAAAAATATTGGGATGAAGCTTTTGCATTTATAAAAAATAATGATTTGGAAAAACTCGCTAAAGGAAAATATCCGATTGATGGTGAGCATGTTTTTGCATCAATAACAGAAGACGCTACCAAAGATTTTGATAAAACCAATTGGGAATCGCATCGTAATTATATTGACCTGCAATATATAATTGAAGGCGAAGAAAAGATAGGGGTAAGTCCCGTGGCAAAAGCAACGGTTACCAAACCTTATAATGAAAAGCATGACGCCGCCAATTACACTGCTGATGGCAAAATATACAGCGCGGTGCCTGGAACTTTTTTTCTTTTCTTTCCATCAGATGCGCACAGACCCAGCATTACGCCTGGCGGAAATAAAGTGGTAAAAAAACTGGTGATTAAAATAGAAGTTGCTTCTTCAAATGAAACAACCACCAGCCTGCAAAGCTTTCCAGATGGCACCACGCCGCAGCAAATAGGAAAGAGAATTG
>DATCWN010000275.1:0-2815 GCA_036566285.1 Hanamia sp. | reverse complement strand
TGCAAGCGATTATTTTGATACATTATACGAACTGGCTGTAAAGTTGATTACCAAAGGGCTTGCGTATGTAGATGATAGCTCTTCAGAAAAAATTGCTTCAGAAAAAGGAACGCATACTGAACCCGGAATTGAGAATGAATTCCGCAACAGAAGCATTGACGAAAACCTTCGTTTATTTGAGGAAATGAAGGATGGGAAATATAAAGATGGAGAAAAAGTATTGCGGGCTAAAATTGATATGGCTGATCCCAACATGCATTTTCGTGATCCTGTAATCTATCGCATTAAACATGCGCATCATCACCGCACCGGTGATAAATGGTGCATTTATCCTTTGTACGATTTTGCGCATGGGCAAAGTGATAGCATTGAAAATATAACCCACAGTATTTGTACATTGGAATTTATTCCTCATCGCCCTTTGTACGACTGGTTTATTCAAAAGCTGGAAATTTTTCCATCACATCAATATGAATTTGCCCGCCTTAACATGACCTATACGGTGATGAGTAAACGCAAATTATTGCAACTGGTAAATGACGGATATGTTTCCGGTTGGGATGATCCCCGGATGCCTACTATTTCCGGCATGCGGCGTAAAGGTTATACACCTTCAAGCATCAGGACATTTTGCGAAAAGATAGGCGTGGCAAAACGTGATAATCTTATTGACGTCAGTCTTCTTGATTTTTGTATCCGTGAAGAATTGAATACCTCTGCTCCACGAACTATGGCAGTGCTAAATCCGCTGAAACTCATCATTACTAATTATGATGAAAATAAAACAGAGCAATTGATTACAGAAAATCTTCCCAATAATCATGAAGATACCCGGACGGTTTCTTTCTCAAACGAGTTATGGATAGAGAAAGAAGATTTTATGGAAGTGCCTGTAAAGAAATGGTTTCGCCTGGCGCCGGGACAAATGGTTCGATTGAAGAGTGCTTACATAGTGAAGTGCGAAAGTTTTAAAAAAGACGATGCAGGGAATGTTACTGAAATACACTGCACTTATATTCCTGAAAGCAAAAGCGGCCATGATACCAGTGAATTAAAAGTAAAAGGAACCATTCATTGGGTGAATGCTAAAGATGCGGCCACAGCGGAAGTGAGAATGTACGACCGTTTGTTTAATGTGGAAAATCCGGCTGCTGAAGAAAGTGATTTCAAGGAATATATCAATCCTCAATCTTTAGAAATAAAAAAAGCCTTCATAGAGCCTCATCTTGAAAATGCCGAAGCCGGTACTCATTTTCAATTTATGCGCAATGGATATTTCTGTGTGGATACTGATTCAAAACCAGGCGCTTTAATTTTCAACAGAACGGTTACTTTAAAGGATAGTTTTAAGGTGGGATGATGAGGCTTTGCCACGCAGTTTTAAATAAATGAAACCCTTTTTATTTTTAAAACGCAATTTCTTCTACCACCTTTTCTCCGTCAGGCTTTGTTATTTTCAAATGATACACGCCATGCTTTGTATTTGTATTGAGCGATAAAATTTGGCTACTGCTTCCACCGGCATGCCTTATTTTTTTTAATAAAATTAAATGACTAACGGTGTTGTACAAACGAAGATGATACCAACCCGCGGGTTGATTTTTAAAGTATAAATTGATAATTCCATTCTTAGCCGGGTTGGGATAAATACTGAAAGAAGGGTTATCGTTATTTATAAATACTTTCATTATCTGACTGTATTCTGTTCTTCCGTTTCGTTCGTTTATTTTAATGCGATAATAATGGTATCCCGCTATGGGCTTAACATCCAGCCATTGATCATTTCCTGATAAATTGCTGTTCAGGGCAACCGTAGCTATTGTGTGGAAATCGGATCCATCCACGGAAGTTTCTAAAATATAATTTACAATTTCTTTTTCATTTTCCACTTTCCATTCTACGACGATATCTCCGTTTTTCGTGTAGGCCTTTACGTTAGTGAAAGTAACAGGAAGCGCACCGGCAGCGGGCTTGAATACGATATGGAAACGATTCGGCGCATAAGAATCCGGAAGGTTGTCTTTTGCAAAGTTGATTAGAGTAGTTTCTGAATTCTTCAATATCGTTTGTGTATGCAGGTAATTATCTTCCAAAAATGCCTCCAGCCCGGAGACATCTAATCTAGTGGCAATAAATTCTATTAAATAGGGTTGATTACTTAATTGATTTAAATTATAAAATAGCGTATCGGTTGTGGAAGGCAAAGGCCTTCGCTCGATAGCAAGAGTTTTTCCATTACTTTCAATGCCCATATTTTCGCCGGCATTTCCCATTTTTATAGCATCCCATGAATCAAGATGAGCAGCATAATCAGGATGGAATTGAGAAAGTACTCCATCTATCAATATCCAGCTACCATTATAATTTACAAATAAATTGCCGCGCAATTGAGCCATCGGTTCCGTCAAAGTATTGCCGGCTCTGAAAATAGAAGTGCTTCCGGAAATTTTGCAGGTTTCATTAAAAGAAACCGTTCCCGGAGCAGCACCAATTGTTTGAACAAAAAACGCCTGTCCTGATTGAATTGGTGGAATGGAGCCATCTAAATAATTTCCACTTTGAGGAACCGCAACATTCCCCGAAATAGTCCGGAAGCCACCATATCCGTAAGCAGAAAAACCTGCTGTAGTTAATTGCGGATCCCATATAATATAGGAATGACTAATGCCCGTTGATGATGCATATACCTTATCAAAATCAATTGCCGAAGCGTAAGGATTACCGATTGAAGCGAAACTATTAGCTGGAATAATAATCGTTGACGGCGCTTCTATTCCTGGCGCATATAACTTACCTCTTGTCCGTAAAATAGTTG
>DATCWN010000432.1:0-2713 GCA_036566285.1 Hanamia sp. | reverse complement strand
CGCGAAGAAAAAAAGAAAGATTTATTCCTATCAAACGACTGTTAATAAAGTACACATAATCAATTAATAAACAGAGTTATTGAGGTTATCGGATTGGTAACTTTGTAAGCCTAAAGAATAAAATATGTTGTTTTCAGATGTTAATTATAATAAAATAAAGCAGCAAGCAGCAAAGGATAAAGTGGTAGTACTGCCAATTGCTGCAATTGAGCAGCATGGACCACATCTTCCGGTTTCGGTTGATACTGATCTTGTAACGCAGGTTGCATTGCGGGCAGAAAATAGATTAAGCGATGATATTCTTTTATGTCCTACACTTTGTTTCGGATCAAGCCATCATCATCTATCTTTTGGCACCCTTAGTGTTTCGGTTACCACTTATACACAACTTATAGTTGACCTGGTAGAATCACTGCTAAAAATGGGATTCCGTCGCATTGTTTTGCTTAATGGACATGGTGGAAATGTAACTCCTGCAAGACAAGCTCTTTCAATATTGAGTGATAAATATGATGAAAGCCTTAAGCCGAATATAGCTTTGGCAACCTATTGGGATTTGGCAGGAAAAAGCTTTGCCGGCGCACCTCCGATGGAAAGTCCGGCTTTGAGCCATGCCTGTGAGTACGAGACAAGCCTGATGCTGTATTTGTTTCCAGAAAAAGTTTTGCAGGATAAAATTGAACGGGCAAAAAGACCTGATAGCAATGGCTATATCCCCTGGGAAGATGACGAGCCATACAGGGGCGTAACAATGGTGAAACGAACAGAATTTATTTCCAGTAACGGATGCAGCGGTGAGCCGCAGCTTGCAACAGCAGAAAAAGGAAAACATTTATTTGATCATGCGGTAGATGCACTGGTACAGTTTCTTAGTTCGTTCAAAGAATGGCCCATGCTGGAAAGTTTATCAAAATAATCTATAAAAAATTGTAATCAAATATCAGGGTAAGCCGGTAAGAACTTATATCGTAAGAATTTCCGGAAAAAATATTTGCAACACTTAGGATACTTATAAAATGAATCATACCATTATTCAATCTATTAAAGCTACTGAGGTAGTGGTACCTTCAAAACCTAACAGCTTAAATTCTGAATCAGTCCATGATGAGGATGAAGCGTTTGCGAAAAAATTCTTGACGGGAGCCAGTTGGACAGATTTTGCGATTCAGCCAAAGTGGATTATTGAGATAAAATTGCAAAATGGTTTGGTTGGCATTGGAGAGACTTACAGAAGTGCTTCGAAAGAGTTGGTATTGGAATCATTAAATGCTTTTGTTGGATTGGATGTTTTAAAAATTAACTGGAGGAGACTGCCGGTTACTGATCAAAGAATTTATGAAGCGTTCGAAGCTGCCGTGTTGGATGTGGTAGGAAAGATATTGCATGTACCTGTGCACCAGTTGCTCGGAGGAGCTTACAGAGACCGGGTTGATTGTAACGGATGGACCGGACGCAGGACACCTGAAGACGCTGCCCAGAGAGCATTTGAAGCGATGCAGGCTGGCTATAAAGTTTTTAAGTTCAAATGTTCTGATGAAGATCCGGTGCGCCTGTGGACTGAGGAAATAAAGAAGAAATGCGGTTACGGCATAAAAATTATTCTTGATCCAAACCAAAGATGGAATGATGTGGAAACCACTCTTCGCTTAATGGAGGGAGTAGATAAGGATATTATGCTTGGGTTGGAAGATCCTATTTTGCATGCCGATGTGGAAGGCTTTAAGTTTTTAAAAGACAATTTAGGTATCCCCATGTTCAGGCACATTTCATTACCTTACACACAGGATATAAGAGACATAGTATCGTTTGTAAAAATGGACGCGGTAGATGGATATAACTTCAATGGCTCTGCATACAACTCTCTTTTGCTGGCTGAAATAGCGCATCTTGAAGGAAAGCAATGCTGGCGCGGATCAGAAGTGGATCTCGGGATTTTAGAAACCATGGCGCTGCATATTGCGGCGGCAAGTATCAACTGCACGATCCCCTCCGATATTTTTGGTGAATTAGTACGGGAAGATGATTTAATAACACAACCGGTTCGTTTTGAACAAGGTGCAGCAATAGTTCCGCAAGGTGAAGGATTGGGAATATCACTTGACTATGCAGCTATTGAAAAATATAAAACCGGTCAAACCCTAGATTCCAGCTTATGAAGAAAACACTTGTTTCATGGGGTTTATTAATTGCCTGCAACCTGATGTGGGCCCTTCAATTTACCTGTATTAAACTCACCCAGGACCAGGTTGGCCCGTACTTTACTGTTTGGGGGCCTATGCTTTTGGCCACTATTTTTTTGGCACCTTTTGTTTTAAAAGGTTATAAAAAGAGTGGGAAAAGTATAAAGGATATTCTCGTTTTTGTTCAGCTCGCTTTATTAGGAGCTTTCCCGGCCCAGGTATTAATGACATGGGGCACACAGTATTCTTTAGCAAGCAATGCAGCCATCATTACCTTAAGTTTACCAGTCATCACTGCCTTCTTTGCATTTCTTATATTAAAAGAAAAGATGAACAAAGTACGTTGGCTAAGCTTCGTGATTGCTATTATTGGTGTAGTGCTTTGCTCCACAAGCGATATCAAACAGATGGATTTAAGTTCAACGTATGCTCTGGGAAACGGGCTCATATTTTTGGCTATCATCGGTAATTCCTATTACAATGTTGGGTGCAAAAAGATATTGGAAAGATACACAGAAATGGAAATGGTCTTT
>DATCWN010000175.1:0-6151 GCA_036566285.1 Hanamia sp. | reverse complement strand
CGGTGGTGGTGGTGGCGGCGCCAGCGGTGGGTGGTAAATATCTATCTAAAAAGAAATAATAAATCCCTGGAGGAAGGATAGCCATTAATTGGCCACTTGTTCTCTTACCCCCATAAGTGCCGTTCGGTGTACGGTTGTTGTTAAAAAAATGTTGTCTGTGCTTTTTGTGTTTTGCGGTTGTAGGTATTTAGAAAACCCTCATACCATTCTCTTCAGGCATGCATAAATTTTGCATTGTATCATTTATTATGGTAGTTCCCGGTTAGTGTTATTTCCCTTGGCCGGCTCAGCTTGCAGAACTTTTTGACACCTCTGTGCATAATATCATATTGAATGACGGTGAATTAGTACAGTTATTAAGGATTACTTAGGTGCTGCCCCGGATGGTAAAACGCAAAAGTTAAGATATCTCTTTATGTGCTAAATCGACTCAACCACGACCACTCTTCCTCATCAAATTCCATCAAATCTCATCCATTGTTGGTCTTTCAAAAAAGAAGAGAGCCTTTGTTGGTGTTGAGCAGGGATAAGTGCGGCTGCTTCACCAACAAAACGAAATGAAACAAACCCTTTTCTTTGAACTTGAACAGGCAGGTAAAAAGAAGGTATTCGCAATTCATAGTGTTGTTGATGGCTGCCCTGCTACAAACCATCGGCACGAACACCAACAACGGCTAAAATTTGCTAATAACATCGTTTCTCCAATGCTTACGATGGCTGTCACAACTGATGGTATTGGAGAAGCATATCAGTTTGGAAAGAGGTTATTACGTTTTAGTGTTGCCATGGATTTTGATGTGAAGCAAGGTTTTTCCCCCTCCCTGGCGGGTGTCCTCACCCGACTTTATAACATTAAACCTTAACTTCGAAAAATGTCAGGCATATTTTAAATATTCAGGAGTTAGAAAGAGCCATCGTTCATTGAACGAAGTATATTTTTGGACCATTGTGATAAAAGATTGGAAACATCTATTGCGGGAAGATAAAATGAAGATGATAATCATGGAAAGCTTCTAATGGTTGGTCCAGCATGAACTGGTAGATATTTTTGGATATGTAATTATGCCGAATCATCTTCATGTTTTGTGGGAACAATTAAAAATGAATGGGAAAGAAACCCCTAAAGAAAGTTTCGAGAAGTTCACCGGTCATATATTTTTAAAACATTTGAAGAATGAGGAAGGTAATTTAGAAGACTATAAAACTGATCAAAAGGATAGGAACTACACTTTCTGGCAAAGAGACCCGTTGGCTATCAAAATAATCAGCAGAGATGTGGCAGTGCAAAAATTGGATTACATGCATTACAATCCTCTTCAAGAATTGTTTATTAAGAATTGGTTCGAGCAGATAGGAACCAGGGAGTGGGTATATTCGACGTTTAGCTTTACATTATTCCTATGTTCCTATTAGTGGGTAACCTTCACTAAAGAACAGCCTGCACGGGAAATTGATTATAAAAGATAGAATAAATATAAGATGGAAAATAAGGTAAATGACATTTTAAGAATTGGTATAGTTGGCTATGGCAATTTAGGAAAAGGCGCTGAATTAGCCATTCAGCAAAATCCGGACATGGAGTTAGTTGCCATCTTTACAAGAAGACCACCTGCTGAATTGAATACCGGTTCAAAAGTGGTTTCTATTTCGCAAATAGAAGAGTTTAAAGACAAAATTGATGTGATGATTCTCTGTGGAGGCTCTGCAAAAGACCTGCCCGAACAGGTTGTTATGATTTCAAAATTGTTCAATACAGTGGACAGCTTTGATACGCATGCTAAAATTCCAGCCTATTTTAAAGAAGTTGATGAAGCGTCTAAAACGAATCATAAATTGAGTCTTATTTCTACAGGTTGGGATCCGGGATTGTTTTCTATGGCCAGATTGCTTGGCCAAAGTATTTTACCACAGGGAGAAGATTATACATTCTGGGGTAAGGGCCTTAGCCAGGGTCATTCCGATGCGGTTAGGCGTGTTGCCGGTGTAAAAAATGCGGTTCAATATACCATACCTGTTGATAGTGCGATAGAGAAAGTCCGGGCCGGTGACAACCCGACACTCACCACGGCAGAAAAGCACCAAAGAGTTTGCTATGTAGTAGCACATGAAGGCGCCAATATATCTGAGATAGAGAATGCCATCAGGACAATGCCTCATTATTTTGAAGAATATCAGACTACGGTTCACTTCATTACTGACGCAGAAATATTAGCCAATCATTCAACTATGCCACATGGAGGAATTGTTTTTCGTTCAGGCATTACCGGTAATGGAACCAAACAAAGCATAGAATTTAGTTTAAACTTAGAAAGCAATCCGGAATTTACCGCCAGTGTTTTGGTGGCCTATACCAGAGCCGTAGGAAAAATGGCAAGAGAAGGCCGAACAGGAGCCATTACTGTGTTCGATATCCCGTTGGGATACTTATCTCCTAAGTCGGCAGAGGAGCTTAGAAGGACTTTATTATAGGATATAGGCAATTGTCTTGTCCTGAAATAGGTTTACACAACCTTAAAAATCCGTAGTTCCCGTTCTGATTCTCACTGTTTTCTTGCTGTTTGCTTCGTACCTTCCAGCTACCTTCTTGCTGGGTTGTTGCAGGCATGTTGCAGAGCTTAGCAAGGTGGTAGCAAGGGGTTAGCAAGGGTTCAGCAACAACTCTGCAACAAAATGTGGTTTTTACGGTGGGTTGGTGCAGGATTTGTTAAAGAAACACGATGTCGTATTAGGCCATTTTAAAAATGCAAAATGATAAGTTTTCTACATCACCTACTTATTACTTCCTTTGCTTCCCTGCGTTCCCTGTGCGTTAATTAACACACAGGAGCTAATCATTAACGAAGGAAATACGGAGATAGCAAGGCGAGGGCGAAATAATGTTGGGTAATGGTATTTTGTTGTAAAAGCTCTCGAAGCTTTATAGCCAGCTTGGGTTTTCGTGAAATAACCAGGTACTGAAAAAAACAAACCAGTATAACCATACCAATCAAATAAATCATAGTTCAGACAAATGAACAGAGATATGCCCTTCTTTTATTAGAAGGATTGAAAGTCTTTTTTATCTTTACATCAAACTAACTTATTCCACATTGCAGGAAATTATCATCTTTCTCCTCATTATAATACTAGTAATACTAGTAAAGTTCAAAAATTTTGTTACTGAGCGCTTCAATGAAATTGATAGGGATTTACAGCAATTAAAGAAAACATATTCTTCTGCAACAACTGAATCTCCCAAAGCCACAGTTACAGAAGTAATAACGCCGGCTCCCAAAAAAGCAGAAAAAGATTATTGGGAATCATCTTTCAAAAGGATGGACGAACCTGTAATTATTCCTGCGATAGAAACCAGCATTGATGAAAAAACAACTATTGAGCCTGGGAAAAAAGTTGCTGAACAGGCTGCTACGATTGGGGTAAAATCAATAAACAGCGTGCCTCCTGTTACAAAGAAAAAGCCTACCTTTTTTGAAAGAAACCCCGACCTGGAAAAATTTATAGGCGAAAACCTGGTAAGCAAAATCGGTATTGCGATATTGGTATTAGCCATTGGGTTCTTTGTAAAATTTGCTATAGATAATAACTGGATAGGGCCCGTTGGACGTGTAAGCATCGGTATTTTGTGTGGTGGCATTCTCGTTGGTTTGGCGCACAGGCTTCGCCATAATTATAAAGCATTTAGTTCTGTGTTGGCGGGTGGGGGCCTTGCCATATTCTATTTTACCATTACACTGGCATATCACCAGTTCAATTTATTTAGCCAGACAACAGCATTTGTAATCATGGTAGTGATAACCATTTTTGCGGTTGCATTATCTATTTTATATAATCGCCAGGAACTTGCAGTAATAGCTTTGGTAGGAGGTTTTGCAGCTCCGTTTTTAGTAAGTAATGGCAGTGGAAACTATAAAGTATTATTTACTTATTTGCTGATTCTTAATACGGGCCTTTTGGTAATTGCCTATAATAAGGCGTGGCGTCTATTAAATGCGCTCGCATTTATTTTTACGGCGATTTTATTTACAGGATGGCTGATCTCATTGAATTATGATACCCCTGCAAACACTTACAGTAACGGATTGATGTTTGCCACTGCATTTTATCTTTTATTTTTCATTATCAATATTGCCAATAATATAAAAGAAAATAAAAAATTTATTGTTGCCGATTTCAGCATTCTTTTAATTAACACGGCACTTTATTTCGCAGCAGGCTTGTATTGCATTGAGCAAATGAATAAGCCGGAATACCGGGGTTTATTCACTATTCTGATTGGTGTATTAAACCTGGTTGTCTCTTATTTTTTATTCAGAAAAAAGAAAGTAGATACCAATATTCTATACCTTTTTATAGGCATTACATTGACATTTATTTCTTTAACGGCACCCATACAATTACATGGCAATTATATAACGCTCTTCTGGGCATCAGAAGCAGTTTTGTTATTCTGGCTATTCAAAAAATCAAAAATTAATATTATCCAATATGCTTCAGCTTTTGTTTGGATCGCCATGCTGGTAAGCTTATTAATGGATTGGCAGAAACTTTATTCCAATACAAATGCCGTCAGTATTATTTTTAATAAAGGATTTATAACAGGATTATATTGTGCCGTTGCCTCCTATATTTTATTCATGTTGAAAACCAGGGATAGTACTGGTGATACAAAACCAGCGAGTGAATTTATTCCCAAAAATGTTTTTCGCATGGCAGGTATTTTGCTGTTATTTTTTACCGGAGCCATTGAGATTGTATATCAGTTCAGCTATTTTTTCCCGAAATACACTATCAGTATCCTTTACCTGCAGTTATACTATCTTGTTTTTGTGCTGATGCTCTTATTTATCAATGATAAGTTAATGGCGGTAAAGCTTTCAATCAACGCTCAATTAATTTTATTGTTAAGCTGTGTTTTATTTTACCTGTTTGCTTTAGGTGCGATTACAGATTTACAAAGGCAATTATTGCTATCCAATCAATACTCCGGATATTTTAATGCCTGCTGGATCAATGCAGTATTGATGGCAATTGTTTTATATAAAATTACCAGGATTGAAAGCGCAAAAACATCGGTTGAATTATTAAATAAGGAACTCACTGTTTGGCTTACATGCGCTGTAGTCGTTACCTTTTTAAGCATGGAAACATTTTGGATCGCCAATAATATTTTTTACAGTTCACAAAACTCTCTTGAAACCATACAAAAAGTTTTCATTAAAACGGGCCTTCCTATTTTGTGGGGATTGTGTTCATTTGGTTTTATGTGGCTCGGCATGCAATATAAATTTAAACCGCTTCGCATTATATCACTGGTGCTTTTCTTAGTAACATTGCTCAAACTCTTTATATTCGATTTAAGAGGTATTCCGGTGGGAGGCAAAATTGCCGCATTCTTTTGCCTGGGTGTTTTACTACTCATTGTTTCATTCATGTACCAAAGGCTCAAAAAAATTATTATTCAAAATGAGGAAGATAAACCTTTATAGAATTCCAATTTGCCTTCTTGCTTTCTTTATATCTGTTACAGGCTATGCTCAAAAAAACTTTACCTATAAGGTGGCAATTAATGAAATACCGGCAACCGGATTTTATAAAATTGATATACCACCCCATGTGGTGGCTAAATGCAAACCCGGACTGGAAGATGTGCGCGTTTTTGATGAAGATAAAAACCAGGTTGCCTATATTTTAAAAAACGAATTGCCTGTCTTTACTAAAGAAAACTTTACCCAATTTCCTTTAGTAAAAAGTCTGAAAGGGAATGACAATCAAACACACATCATCTTTAAAAACACTTCCGCCAGGCCTGTAAATGATCTATTACTTTTTATAAAGAATATGGATGCCAACAGAACTGTTTCTATTACGGGAAGTGATGACAGCACCAACTGGTTTATAATTAAAGAAAATATTTATCTCGAAAATGCTTTTAATAATGATGGCGATAATAGTATTCAAACGCTTTCATTTCCACAAAGTAATTACAAATATTTTCAGCTTACCATTCTTGGAAAAAATGTGATTCCGTTTAACATTATCAAAGCCGGAATTTATAATGAAGATGTGGTGTATGGCCGGTATATTCAAATCCCTCAACCGGCGATTACGCAAAAAGACAGCTCGGACAAAAACAGCTATGTGTCGTTGAAAT
>DATCWN010000233.1:0-16154 GCA_036566285.1 Hanamia sp. | reverse complement strand
AATCTCTACAGTTATTGCAAAACTTATTTTGATTAAAAAAGATCCTGAAATCGGTTCCACTATTTTTTAAAATTTAAAAGTTGCTTTATGAAACAAACGATTTATTCATTGTTGTGTAAATGCAAAACTGCCTGCTTCTTTCTTTTTGCAAATCTTTTTGCTGTGGCCACTATAGCACAAGTCTCCATTGATGGAAAAGTAACCGGTAAAAATGGTGAAGGAATTCCTACCGTTTCTGTTACCCTTAAAAATACCACATTGGGCACCGCCACTAATGCTAATGGTAATTATGTATTAACCGCTTCCATAAAACCAGGAAATTATGTGGTAAGGTTTTCCGGGGTTGGCTTCAAATCTGTTGAAAAAGCTTTAGTGGTTGGCAACGAAAAAAATTATACGGTGGATGCCCAGCTTACCGATGACGCCCTGGGTCTTGATGAAGTAATTGTTACGGGTACGTCAATAGGGACTACCCGGAGGCAATTAGGAAGTTATATCAGTACCGTGTCTGGAGAGGAGCTTACAAAAGGCGCTACAGGCAATGTTTTACAGGCTTTGCAGGGAAAAACAGCGGGCGCACAGATTACTCAAAATTCCGGCGATCCAGCGGGTGGCGTTTCCGTGCGCCTTAGGGGAATTAGTTCTATCAATAGTTCTTCAGAGCCATTATATATAGTTGACGGCATCATTGTAAACAATTCAACTTCCCGCGTTACAAACACCCAGGGTGGTTACGATGGGCCTAACTTCGTTGGTACTATTGGCCAAAACAGGTTGGCAGATATCAATCCCCAGGACATAGAAAGAATAGAAGTACTAAATGGTGCAGCCGCAGCCGCTATTTACGGTTCCAGGGCCAACGCCGGGGTGGTACAAATTTTTACCAAAAAAGGTAAAACCGGGACACCTGTGGTAAGTTTCTCCACCAATTTCTTAGTAAGCAAATTACGCAAGAAGATCGGGGTTAATAAGTCGCCGGTAAAGTTTGGCGGTCCCACCGACGGGCCGGGGGCATTTACACAGGATATTATTACCAGAGTAGGAACTCCACCCGCTCTTTTAACCAACACTACCCCGGTTACCCGTTACGATTACCAGGATTATATTTTCAGAACAGCCATTGGTACCGATAATAATGTTTCAGTAAGCGGAGGCACAGAAAAAACAAAATACTATCTGTCTGGCTCTTATTATTTTAATGAGGGCATCGTAAAGAACACCAATTTTCAACGCTATAGCTTCCGGAGCAATATTGATCAAACCATCACAAATAATTTATCGATGTCATTGGGCCTCAACTACATTAACAGCACTTCCAATGAAAAACCGGATGGGAATTCATTTTTTTCACCTATGAATTCTATCAATATCATCGGAAACTTCCACGATATCTGGACCCGTGATGCATTAGGTAATATCAAAGCAGTAGGCGAAAGACAAAGAGTAAATCCCGTTTCCATAATTGAGGATTTTAAACAAAAAGAAGAAACCAACCGCATCCTTGCAAATGGATCATTAAAATGGAAACCCATTCAAAATCTTACATTAGATTATACGTTGGGCATTGATAATTATTCACAACGCGGAAACACTTACATGCCTCCGTACGCCTATCCGGTAAACCCGGGGTTCTGGGGAGGGGGTATTTCAATGGATCCAACCCAAAACGGATATGCCAGCTCTGCCAATTTTAATTATTTCGACATCAACAATGACATTAACGCCACTTACCAGGCCAACATTACAACGGACATTGCTTCGACCACACAGGTAGGAGCCTCATTGGAATATGAGAAAACCAACTATTTGCTTTTACAGGGCAGAGGCCTTGCACCTTTAATTGAGACGGTGGTAAATGCTGCCAGCACTAAACTGGATGGAGCAGACAACAGGGGTGAGTTATCCATTTCAGGGGCCTATCTTCAACAAAATTTTAAATATAAAGATCAACTGTTTATTACCGGCGCCATCAGAAGAGATGCTTCTTCTGTTTTTGGTAAAGACCAACGCAATCAAACTTACCTCAAAGGAAGCGGAAGCTATGTTATTTCGGGCGCGGGCTTTTGGAATAATTCCGGGCTCTCCCATTGGTGGGATCTCTTCAAAATAAGAATGGCTTATGGAGAATCAGGAAACCTGACAGGAATAGGTCCTTATGATCGGTTTAATGCTTATACCAGTGTCGGCTTTCTGAACAGAACCTCCTTTTTTTCCAATCCTACACTCGCCAATACCAATGTAAAACCAGAAAGGCAAAACGAAACAGAATTTGGTACCGACCTGGCTTTTTTTAATAACCGAATTGGCGTTCAGTTCAATTACTACATCAAAAAGGTCAGCGATCTTTTAATAAACCGCAACATCGCGCCTACCAACGGATTTTCAAGTTTACTCGACAATTTTGGTTCTTTAGAGAACAAGGGATTTGAAATAGTATTGAACGTGGCTCCGGTAAGAAATGAAAATTTTGAATGGAATATAACCGGCATCTTCAATCACAATAGAAATAAAGCTTTAAAAATAGGCCAGGCATTAACCCTATTAAGCACCAATGCAGGCGCCCCCGTGGCTTTGCTGGAAGGGTTTCCTATAGGCGTGTTCTACGGAACTTTTTTTGCTATGGACAATGGCCAGATCTTAAAAAATACCAGCGGTATTCCCTTACAGGAAGCAGGAGTTCAAAACGATGCTTTTTCATATACACCACAGCGTGATTCCCTTGGGTTGCCATCCGGGGGAGTGGTACGGAAAGTTATAGGAGATCCCAATCCCGATTATACAGCAAGCCTGGTGAACGAACTTACTTACAAGGGCTTCAATTTAAGAATTCAACTGGATGCTGTGCAGGGAGCCGACGTGTGGAACGCAGACTGGCGAACACGCCAGGGTGTAGGAAACGGACTGGTAGCAGAACAGGAAGATAACGGAGAAATACCACGTGGCTACATCGCCGGAGTTTATAATATTGAGCAATGGCGTATAGATGACGGCTCTTTCATAAAACTTCGTGAAGTATCACTGGGTTATAATTTTGGAAGAATAAAAAATGTTTTCAGTAACCTTACCGTAACTGCAAGCGGGCGCAATCTTATTTCCTGGGATAATTATAAAGGATTTGACCCCGAAGTAAACGGCCCCGGACAAAGCACCGTTTTACGCGGTATTGATTTTGGGTCAGTACCCATTCCTGCCACATTTAATATAGGTATCCAGGCAAAATTTTAATTTTTAAATAAAAAATTATGCAACGATATATTATTCTCAAACATTCCCTGGTAATAATTGCAATGATCGCAATTTCAATTACTTCCTGCAAAAAAGAATACACCGATCCTTCAAGGGCTACCGAAGAAGATGTGTTTAATTCCATTCCTGGGCTTACAGGGGCTGTAGTAGGTTTACAACGGGTTTTTTCATTAAGCCAGGCCAGTCCTTTATATAATATTGTTACGATAAATGGTTTATTGACCCGCGAATTATTCGTAATTAACCAGGGAAATATCAATGAATACAAATTGAGTTTAGGGAAAAAAGAAGTGGATGGAAATAATACACTAATCACCGGCCTTTGGATCACCTCTAATAAAATTATTTATGATGCCAACAAGGTAATTAAAGCATCGGAATCTCTATCTGACCAGAGTATTGCCAGTGGATTGATAGGGTATGCTACTATATTTAAAGCCCTGGCCTTAGGGGCCATGTCCGAGTTTTGGGAAAACATACCCGATTCCATTGGCCCCAACGCAACTTTTATACCCCGTGCCGAAGGGCTTAACAGAGCCATTACAGCCATTGACAATGCGCTAAGCCACATAAATGCCAACCCCATAAGTACTGCTTTTTTGGGGAGTGTGCCTCCCGGCATAGACATCGTAAATACTTTACAAGCGCTCAAAGCCCGGTATTCCTTATTTGCCGGAAATTATCCGCAGGCACTATCTGCGGCTAACGCGGTGGATCTCACCAAAACGTCTGTTTTAAATTTTGAATCAGCCAATCCCAATCCAATCTTCACTGCCGCAGGATCCAATTTCAATCTGTATCAACCCGTAGATTCCTCGATGGCATTGCCTGTAGGTTTGCAGCCCGATGCAGCCGATAAGCGCGTTCCGTTTTATATGGTTTTAAGCGGATCCTCTGCCTCACGATTTTTAATGAAAGGCTTTGTAGATTCGTCCACTACTGCATTTCCAATTTATTTACCCGGAGAAATGACATTGATAAAAGCAGAAGCTTACGCCAGGATGACCCCTCCTGACCTGGCAAATGCCTTATTAGAATTGAACAAAGTAGTTACCAAACAGCCTGCCAATGACCCCCTCGGAGTAGGTGCCGGGTTACCGCCAATAGCAGGGCCATTAACCCAAAGCCAGATTCTGGATCAGATATATAAGCATCGAAGCATCGAATTATTTATGTCCGGGTTAAGGCTGGAAGATATGCGAAGATTTGAAAGGCCCACCTCAGAACGGGGGCGGAGTTTTATGCCTTATCCATTACGTGAAAGGGATAATAATAGTGCCAACACTCCTGAGGACCCGCTATTTTAAATTCATCTTTTTTAGAGGCTGCTTCAAAAGAGTAGCCTCTTTTTTTACTTATTAAAAAAGGAGTTCAATCCATTTAAAAAAACAACCCCGGAAATTCAGTACATTTATTTATGATCAAAGACTTACAAAATAAATTCTCTCCGTTCTTTAAAAAGCTTTCATTATTCTCTGTTGAAGTATTTATTTTGATTTTTGTTTTTTTTGTAGCCTTAATTACTTTTATTCTTCTTGCTAAAAATATTTTCGTAGGAAATACTTACGTTTTTGATGCCAACGCTTTTGTATTTATTGATGCCCATGTCAGCAATATAAATACTGAAGTAATGGGATTTTTTACATTTTTGGGAACCCATACTTTTTTAATACCCGCAAATCTTTTATTAATAGCCTGGTTTTTTTTCATCAAAAAGGAAAGATGGTGGTCAATAAAGATCCCGGCGGTAGCCTTGAGCAGCTTGTTGCTAATGTTTTTATTAAAATTTATTTTTGAAAGGCCCCGACCGTCCGATCCTTTGTTGGCGGAGGCAGCAGGGTTTAGTTTTCCCAGCGGGCACGCGCTTATGAGTGTCACTTTTTATGGGCTTCTTCTTTACATTATCTTTCAAAGTGTAAAAAACAAACTCCTGCGGATCTGCTTTGCTACCTTCTTTATTTTTTTAATATTGATGATAGGCTTTAGCCGTATTTATCTTCGTGTACATTATGCCAGCGATGTAATAGCGGGCTTTTTGGTAGGTATTATCTGGCTTATTTTATCACTTTGGATTCTGTCAAAAATAGAAAACTACAAGTCAACGCACACATTAGAAATAGACAGGACTGAGCGCACACAATAAATGAATAACCCCAATAAATTGCAACCATTCCTCATACACCGGATACAGGATTTCATTAATTATCTTTTAACAAATACATACCCATCCTGTTAATGAAGCGATAAAGAATACATCTGTGAGCAAAAAAAACGCGTGGGAATTGGCTGAAAGCTCATTCAGGGTTACATTTGTCCTCGTTTCATTAAAAATTAAAATCCAATTTAATCGAAGCGCAAGAAGCCATATTCTAACTAAGTTTATTTGAAAACCGTGATCTTTTAAAGTTTGAAACAATTGCGATTTTTTATCCTGTTAACCTATTAAAATATTCTAATGAACCCCTCGCTTAGGAAATTTTACCTCTCACTTCTGCCGCTTTTTATTTTATTAATTCATTTACCTTTTGTATCGGCTAATGTAAAACCGGTTGGAAATCATGTGGCCGTGAACGTAAACGACTCTACAGCTAAAGAGAGCGCCGTTAGCAGCCAAGCGCTTTACGAAAACATGAATTTAAGTTCTATGGGATTGTCTGAAGAAGCGTTTGATTATGCAGTGAAAGGGTATCAATATCTTCGTTCCATGGGTAAATTAGGGAATAATATTTTATCAATTGTTGACTTTAGTTTATCATCCAGCCAAAAGCGATTGTTTGTAATTGATATGGAAAATGCCAAGCTTCTTTTCAATACTTACGTAGCCCATGGCCGCAATTCAGGAAAGGAGTATGCCACGAAATTCTCCAACAATCCGGAAAGCTTCAAAAGCAGCCTCGGATTTTATATAACCAAAGGAACCTATTCCGGCGCTCACGGATTTTCACTTCAATTGGAAGGCGAAGAAAAAGGAATTAACGATAATGCTTTAAGCCGCGCCATTGTGATCCATTCTGCTGATTATGTAAATAAAAATTTAGTAAAAAGACAGGGCTACATCGGCAGAAGCCTGGGCTGCCCTGCATTGCCTAAAGAAGTTTATAAACCCATCATACAGACAATAAAAAATGGCTCATGTCTTTTTATGTACAGCCCTCATTCTAATTATGTTTCAAAATCGCAGTTATTACAACTCGCTTCATCATAAGATTCAAATGAGATAAAGTTGGCAATCTTTGCTACCATTATAAGAGTATTCAACAAACTATAAACTGCAATACACGAAATGTTTCCATAACTTTCTTATTTCTTATTACTTATTTCATAAAAGGTTGTTCATCTCTAATTACCTTTATCGCGTTTAAAAATAAGAATCTATGTTAAAAGTGGGTATATTCGGAGTAGGCCATTTAGGGAAATTCCATCTTAATAACTGGAAGGAAATTGAAGGAATAAAATTGGTGGGATTCCACGATCCTTCTGATGAAAATGCCAATGAAGTAAAAGAAAAATACGGGTTAAAAAGATATAAAGAAGCCTCTACTTTAATGAATGCATGCGATGTGGTTGACATTGCAGTACCCACCACAGTGCATCACGAGTTGTGTAAAATGGCTATCCTAAAAAGTAAGCATGTTTTTGTAGAAAAGCCATTGGCACATACGATGGAAGAGGCAAAAGAAATTGTAAAGCTGACCAAAGAAGCCAATATAAAATTCCAGGTAGGCCACGTAGAAAGATTCAATCCGGCTTTACTTGCGGCCAGGGAATACCATTTGGAACCCATGTTTATTGAAGTACACAGGCTGGCACAATTTAATCCACGGGGAACCGATGTAAGTGTGATTCTCGATTTGATGATACATGATATTGACATTATTCTTTCACTGGTAAAAAGCAATGTAAGAAATGTGTTTGCCAATGGCGTGCATGTATTGAGCGATACGCCTGACATTGCTAACGTGCGCCTTGAATTTGACAACGGCTGCGTGGCCAATCTTACTTCCTCAAGAATCAGCATGAAGAAAATGCGCAAGATGCGTTTATTCCAAAAAGACTCTTACATCAGTATAGATTTTCTGGAGAAAAAAACTGAGATTATCAAATACAAATCCCCTGACGATAAAAATGTTTTTTCTTTCGATATTGAAACCAATCATGGCAAAAAAACAATTGCTATAGCAGCTCCCGCGATCAAAGAAAACAATGCTATCAAAATGGAACTGCAAAGTTTTGTGGATGCCATCGTGAATAATAAAACTACCGCGGTTACTGAAGTTGATGGTTACCGTGCCATGGAAGTAGCCCATCAGATTTTAGAAAAAATAAATCGCAACCAAATCATTTAATATCATTTTATCCCATTGAAAAAGCGGTTACATACCGGGACATATGCTGCGGTTGATATTACAGCCGCTATCATTGCCTGGGTTGTATTTTTTGGGTTGCACAGATATTTGGGCGGCGAAGATTTTTCGCTTAATAAGAAGTTTTTAGCAGGGTTAATTTTATACCCTATAGGTTGGTTGATTTTGCATCATCTCTTTGGTGCT
The DNA here is from genome assembly GCA_036566285.1 of Hanamia sp. GTDB lineage: Bacteria > Bacteroidota > Bacteroidia > Chitinophagales > Chitinophagaceae > Ginsengibacter. The sequence goes on along the minus strand of DATCWN010000233.1, from coordinate 8,358 downwards.
TACAAAAACATTTATTATAAATCAAGGGCGCTGGAATTATTATCCACCTTATTCAGTACTTTTTTTGGATGTACCATTTTGTTTTTTATTTTTCTTTTGTATAAAAAACACGAATACCTCTCGTCTTTCTACAATGAATTTTTTATTCTTTTCGGCATCCAGTTTTTTGTTACTTATTTCTTTAGATTATTGCTGTTGAATAAAGCGCACAGGCAATTACAACGCGAAGAAATCTGGTTCAATACACTCATCATCGGCGGTCTTCAAAAAGCATCCGAATTATATCATTCCATTATTTTCAATAACGAAAAAACCGGTTATAGAATTTGCGGATTTATTAATCCTGAAAACAATAATTACCAGGAAATAAAAGCTCCTGTTCCTTACCTCGGCAACATTACAGAGTTGAATAGTATTATTGACCAGTTTAAAATTACTGAAGTCATTATTGCGTTACAAGACAACGAAAAATCCGGCCTCGAAAATATTTTACAACACCTTGCAGAAAAACAAGTGAATGTAAAGATGATGCCTGGCAAAGTGGATATCTTAAGCGGCCGGGTGCGCACTACCAATGTAATGGGAACACCGCTTATTGAAATTCATACGGGTTTAATGAATGCCTGGCAACAAAATATTAAAAGACAGGTAGACGTTATTTTATCTGTTTCCGGATTGATTATCCTTTCGCCTTTAATTTTATATACTGCTATCAGAACCAAACTATCTTCTAAAGGCACAGTCTTTTTTTCTCAGGAAAGAGTTGGGTACAAGGGAAGGTTTTTTTTTATTCATAAATTCCGGTCGATGATACCTAATGCGGAAAAAAACGGCCCCATGCTAAGCAGTGATGACGACGAAAGAATTACCAAATGGGGCAAAATAATGCGCCGCTGGCGTTTGGATGAATTGCCGCAACTATGGAATATTTTAAAAGGGGAAATGAGTTTGGTAGGCCCCCGCCCCGAAAGAAAATATTACATTGACCTGATTGTAAAAGATCATCCGGAATATAAATTATTGCAGAAAGTAAAGCCCGGATTAACGAGCTGGGGCATGGTAAAATTCGGCTATGCAGAAAACACCGAACAGATGGCTGAGCGCATGAAATACGACATTATCTACATCGAAAATATTTCTTTGGCGCTGGATTTTAAAATTATGATTCATACCATAAGAATTATTTTATTGGGAAAAGGAAAATGATTTTTTACATTTTATGAATCAATTCAAAGTACGGATTAAGTACAAAATTCAACATTGGGGAAAATATTCCGTTACTTTTTTAATAGGGCAAAAGCGGCGATATTTAACCCAATGCAACTCCAATCTTTATAAAAACTTCTTTAGCAGGGCATATTTTTTGACCTCATTATTTCTTGGGAATTTTTATTTTATCACTTTAAAAAAAGGAGGTTCCTATGATTGTCCGGTTAACAAGCTTCAATGTTGTGCAAGACAAGATTGAAGAACTTAAAAAAATTTATGACAATGAAGTTGTTCCTACCGTAAAGCAACAGAAAGGGAATCTTGATTGCAGGTTGTTGGAACCCAACAACAAATCGGATGAATTCATTTCCATTACGGAATGGGATAACATGGAAGATGCTAAAGCATACACCACGAAAGGAGTTTACAAAAGCATGATTGATAAAGTAAAGATGTATTTTATTAAAGATCCCGTGGTAAAAGAATACACTACTAAAGGTTCGATGGCATTCGCTTAAAGATTTAAATGCTTTAGAATTAAAGTCCTGAAGTAAAACGAATCCCTGAAAATGGGATTCGTTTTGTATGCAAGAGATGCACCTTCAGAATAAATTGTTCTAATTATTTTGATTAAATTTGGTTTATAAAAATAAAGCGATGGATAATACCTTATTGTATAATAAATTGTCCGCACTGCCTGAATCAATGAAATCAGAAGTGTCTGATTTTATTGACTTCTTAATAAGCAAAGCAAAAGAAGAAAAAACAATTGCCAATAAACCTAAGCCAATATTTGGTAGTGGTAAAGGCATGTTCAAAATGAAACCCGATTTTGATGAGCCATTAGAAGATTTTAAAGACTACATGAATTGATGAATAATTTGCTTGACACGCACGCATTTATTTGGTTTATTGAAGGAGATAACCAACTGTCAGATCAGGCAAGAAAATCTATTGAAAGAAACGATGTAATTAGTTTTATAAGCATTGCAAGTTTATGGGAAATTTCGATAAAAATAAGTTTAAAGAAACTGGAACTTAAAACACCTTTCACTGACATCTCCAAACAGATCTTGAAAAATGGATTTCAAATTCTACCGATCACATTTGAAGATACACTTACCCTTACAGGTTTACCATTTTATCACAGGGATCCTTTTGACAGAATCATAATTTCGCAAAGCGTTACAAATAAATTGTCGATTATCTCAAAGGACAAAAATTTTATTGAATACGGGGTAACTTTAATCTGGTAAATACTATTCCGCTTCTCCTTTTGATGGCTACATGACCTTTGCTTTTATTTTTTATATTTGATGAAATAATTGTTTTGAAAAAACTATTTCTATTCTTACTCATCTCTTACCAATCAACATCTTTTTGCCAAACCAATAAAAAATATTTTCAACAAAAAGTAGATTATAGAATTGACGTTACGCTCAATGATGTTGACAATACTTTAGACGGATTTGAAATTATAGATTACACCAATCATTCTCCTGATACGCTTTCTTATATCTGGTTTCATCTCTGGCCCAATGCTTATAAAAATGACCGCACCGCTTTCAGTGAACAATTATTGCAAATAGGAAGAACTGATTTTTATTTCAGCGATGAAGCACAACGCGGATACATTAACCGCCTCGATTTTAAAGTGAATAACATAATAGCAAAACTTGAAGACCATCCACAATATATTGATGTAGTAAAATTGATTTTACCTTCTCTTCTTTTGCCCGGACAAACCATAAAAATCACCACGCCTTTTCATGAAAAAATTCCTTTCAATTTTTCACGAGGCGGTTATGAGGGAAACACTTACCAGATTACACAATGGTATCCCAAACCCGCGGTGTATGATCATAAAGGTTGGCATCCGATGCCCTACCTTGACCAGGGAGAATTTTACAGTGAGTTTGGAAATTTTAATGTGCAGATAACGCTTCCGAAAGATTATGTGGTAGCAGCGACGGGAGAATTGCAAGAAGTTCCCGTCTCCTCCCCTTCAGCCCTCAGAGGTCTAAAAACCCTTAACTACATTCAACATGACGTTCATGATTTCGCATGGTTTGCGGATAAAAATTTTATCGTAAAAAAGGATACTTTAAAATTGGCCTCTGGGAAAATTATTGATGTATATGCATATTACACTCCATCAGGAAAAGAGGTTTGGAAAAATAGCCTCTTATTTTTGAAAGACGCCATCACCACCAGAAGTGCATGGCTGGGCGAATACCCGTATAATATTGTTACGGCGGTTGAAGCAAAAATGGGTTTTAGCGGCGGAATGGAATATCCAACCATCACCAGCATCTCGCCAATGCAGGATGAGCAATCATTAGACATGGTAATAGAACACGAAGTGGGCCACAACTGGAATTATGGGATTCTGGCAAGCAATGAAAGGGATCATCCGTGGATGGATGAAGGCATGAATACTTATTTTGACAATCGCTATTCTGCCATAAAATATGATAAGAAATCTACAAAAAAAATAAAGGGTTTTATCAAAAAAAGAATACCGGAAAATGAAGAAGATATTGGATACCGGACCTTGATAGCCAACAAAAAAGATCAGCCGATTGAAACCAAATCAGAAGATTTTTCAGAAGTTAATTATGGGTTAACCGCGTATTACAAAACTGGTTTGTGGATGGAAAAATTAGAAGAACATTTGGGCAAGTCTTTATTCGACAGCTGTTTGCAGGAATATTACAATCGTTGGAAATTTAAGCATCCCTATCCGGAAGATTTTAAAAAAGTAGTAGAAGATGTCAGCCATAAAAATGCGGATACCATCTTTTCTTTATTAAATAAAAAAGGAGATTTACAATGGTCAAAGAAAAAAAATATAAAGATCACTTCCTTCTTTAATTTCAAAAACACGGATAGATACAATTACGTTTTCTTATCGCCCGCAGCAGGCTATAATTATTATGATCGATTAATGATTGGGGGACTGATCCATAATTATACTTTGCCACAACCACGTTTCCACTTTTTTATAGCGCCAATGTATGGCACTGGCAGCAAGGTTTTCACTGGTATTGCAAGAGCTGGTTATAATTTATTAAGCTACGGTCTTATAAGAAAAGCAGAAATAATAATCAGCGGCTCAAAGTTTACAATGGATGATTTTGTTGACTCCACCGGTGCGAGAAATTATATGGGTTTTACTAAATGGGTTCCATCCATAAAATTGACTTTTAAAAATAAAAATGCTACCAGTGCTGTTACAAAATACGTTCAATGGAAAACCTATTTTATAGAAGAAAGCAATTTATTATTTTCAAGAGATACTTCAACTCAGATTGAAACTATCAGTTACCCCAAAACAAAACGATATTTAAATCAATTGACATTGAGCCTGGAAAACAACCGCGCGCTTTACCCTTATTCCGGAAAATTATTGGCAGAACAAGGAAAAGATTTTATGCGTTTTGCTTTCGACGGGAATTATTATTTCAACTATGCAAAGGGTGGTGGAATGAGTGCCAGAATTTTTGCCGGAAAATTTATTTACCTCGGCGATAAAACGATCTACAAACAATTTTCAACCGATCGCTATCATTTGAATATGACCGGCCCGAATGGTGCGGAAGATTACACTTACAGTAATTATTTTATTGGTAGAAATGAATTTGAAAAAGCGCCATCACAGCAGATAATGATGCGCGACGGAGGCTTCAAAGTTCGTACTGACATGAGATATGTAAAAGTTGGCAAAACCGATGACTGGCTTACAGCACTGAACCTGAAGACTGATTTTCCAAAACAAATTAATCCTTTACAGGTGTTGCCTTTTGAGGCTCCGCTAAAAGTTTTTTTAGACATTGGCACCTATGCAGAAGCCTGGAAAAAAGACGCCGGCACCGGTAAATTTATTTACGATGCAGGCCTGCAAATAGCATTGTTTAAAGACATTGTAAATATTTATGTGCCCATATTATATAGCAAGGTTTATAGTGATTATTTTAAACAAACCATTCCAAAAAATAAAAGGTTCTGGAGCAATATTTCATTCAGCATTGACATTCAAAATTTTAAATTGAACAAACTCCTCAATATTCCTGAACTATAAAAAATGGTAAACATCAGGCATGTAAAGCATAAGGACATTAATAAACTGAAATGGGATGAATGCATTGATACTGCCCCAAACGGATTAATTTATGCAAATTCTTTTTACTTAGATATAATGAGTAAGGGTTGGGATGGTTTGGTTATGAATGATTATGAAGCGGTAATGCCTTTGACATGGAATAAAAAATTTGGAATTTTGTATTTGCGCCAACCTGCATTCACGCAGCAATTGGGAATTTTTGGGAATGGCACTTTTAATAAGGAACTAACAAAAGAATTTATACAAAAGGTCTCGGAAATATTTTCTTTCGCAGAAATTAATTTGAATTACGCAAATGAGTATCCTAAATATTCTTTCAAAAAATGCAATTTGATTCTTCCTTTAAATCAGCCTTTCGATGTACTTAAAAAATCTTTTAGAAATGACCTCATTAAGAAATCACAAAGCGCACATTTAATTTATAGTTCTTCAGAAGATGTTGAAGAAGGAATACAATTATTTAAACATTTTTATTCTAAAAGACTTCCTGACCTGAAGAAAGCGGATTATGAAAATCTACTACAGTTATGTTTTTTATTAAAAAGTAAAAATCAGCTTTTGATAAGAAAAATAAAATCCAAAGATGAAACCTTATTATCCATCGCCCTGTTTTTTAAAGACAAAAAAAGAATCTATTATATTCTTTCAACTCTTTTGCCGGAAGGAAGAAAGTATGATGCGAATGCGCTCCTATTGTATGAAGTAATAAGAGAATTTTCTAATCAAAATTTACTTTTTGATTTTGAAGGATCTGATATTCCTTCTATTAATTTTTTCTTTAAAAAATATAAACCAATAGAGGAGCCTTACTTTTTTGTAAGGATCAATAAACTTTCTTTTTGGAAAAAATGGATAAAAATTGTTTACGATTATTTTAAACAATCCGTACTAATAAACAAAGAATGAGATTTTAGATACCGGTTAATCAAGTCTATAACAACATTCCATCTTCAAGAAGCTTTTCTGCAACATATAAATCCAGGGGCATTGTAATTTTGATATTATTTTCCTCCCCTTCTACAAGGTGAATTTTTAATCCAAATGCTTCCACAACTGTTGCTTCATCAGTAAACTGATCTTTATAATCAATATTAAAAGCGGGCAATAATATTTTACTGTGAAAAGTCTGCGGCGTTTGAATTAATTTTATTTTATCACGGCTTAACACTGTGTTTTCTTTTTCTTCCACCATACGAACACTGTCTTTACAAACAGTTGCGGGAATAGCGGTTCCAAATTCCATCGCATTTTTATAACATCTTTTTATTAATTCAGGAGTCAGCAAACACCTTACCCCATCATGTACAAAAATGATACACTCTTCTTCATCGGGTATCAACGACAATCCATTTTGCACAGAATGAAACCTTGTTCTTCCACCGGCGCAAAACCGGAACTTTGAATTATCAAAATATCCATCTACAATTTCCTGCCCTTTGGCAATATGCTCTTCAGGCAATACCAGAATAATTTCTATGTCATCATAAGTCTTAAGGAAAGCCTGAATCGTATAATATAATACAGGTTTCTTTTTCAATAACAGAAATTGTTTGGGCGTTTCCAGATTCATTCTGCTTCCATTACCAGCGGCAACAATTAAGGCGATTTTTTTCATTGGGTTAAATTTCTGATTTCGGTTTTTGCTTTTAGCATTTTGTAAAAAATAATCCAGCCAAAAACAACTTCACTATTTTCTTAACCGGCCAAAGTTAAATTAATCAATGAAGAGATGCCAACAATTTGCGTTTTTGTAAATTGCATGATGCGCATTTTTATAATAATTTTATTTTCACTTTCTTTATCGGCAATTCATTGTTCTTCCAAAAAAGAAACCTCAAAAATGCAGCAGGTATTGGGTTTACAAACAATGAGTGACCTGGCAACTGCCGAATATGTTGTTACCAAAATAATAAAAGCCAACGATAATAAAACCTGGTACAAAGTGGGTAACCGCAAAATTTTGATGAGTTGCAAAGCCTCTCTGGTTGCTGGAATTGACCTTTCAAAATTAACAGAAAAGGATATTCATATTGATGGGGAGAATATTTCAATAACCCTTCCTCGTGCAAAATTATTATACATCAACATTAAACCTGAAGATATAAAAACGGCCTACCAGGATGTATCTCTTTTCAGAACTAATTTTTCCGCACAGGAAAAAGATGAACTGGCGGCGCAGGCAGAAAAACAAATAAAAGCCAGCCTCGATTCTCTCGGAATATTTGTAACCGCCGAAACAAATGCTTCTTTATTCATCAATAACTTTTTACAAAAAACAGGATTTAAAAATATCAGTATTCTTTTTTCTCCGGTAAATAATCGTTTACAATAAATGCAAAAAGCTTTACAAAAATATCTCGTGATTGCCGCAATTACTCTGATGATTATTTTTTTATTTCAAAAAATAAACTGGCTTCCTTCTTTCAAAAGTATATTCAAAAGCCAACCGGTATTGATTGAAGAAACACCGATCATAATTACAGAGATCAACGCATTAGCACAATTAATCACCATCACTTTTACAGATGAAATAGTGATGGATACTGCAAAAGTTGGTAATGGGATGCCTTCACTTCTTCCTACCAACATTGGAACTATGCTAGTACCCGGGATGGACAGATTGGTAATTATTGGCCGCGGTAAAGTGCTTGTGGGAACGAATCTGAAAACTCTTCAGGAAAAAGATATCCAGGTAGCTGGTGATTCAATCCATGTACTCTTACCTCACGCAAAAATTCTGCAAACCATTATGAACCCATCGGACTTCGAAACTTTTGATGAAAAAGGAAATTGGAATGAAGATGCTGTAACAGCGCTCAAAATAAAAATAAGAAATGAAATAAATCGTCACGCAGTTGAGCAAAATGTCCTTCAAAAGGCTGATACAAGATGTAAAAATATTATTGAAACTTTTTTGAGAAATGCAGGATTTAAAAAAGTAACAATAACCTTAATAAATTAATCTCCATAAATAGCTATCGTGTTTTCGCCATCACTGTTTTTTAATCCACGATACATTCCTGCGC
>DATCWN010000026.1:0-2653 GCA_036566285.1 Hanamia sp. | reverse complement strand
CGGGAAAGAAAAAAATAATAGCCTTTAGGTTTAGTCTTATGAGCACACATGCGCAGGGCATGAATATAATTTTGGAAAAATAAAAAAGAGGCAGCCTACTTTTGAGACCGCCTCTTTAAAATTTTCGTGAAGTTTTAATTTATAGGAAGAAACCACAGATGGCCTGTTCCTTTCGTCCCTCAATTTAATTTATGGTTTTTTAGCAGTGGCCTTCGTAGATCTGTAATAATCTATATAGTTAACGATTTCCTTCACTTTATTAAATTTTGCTTCTAATATATCCGGATGCACTATTTCAGGCTTTCCGTTTTTAAAAACGCAGACCTGCGGATCAGTTAGGGCGTAAGTATAAAATGTGTTTATTAATATTTTTTGCATATCTATTAAACTATCATAAACTACGAAGGTTTGCAGTGCCAGTTCCTTATGAAGGGTATCCGTTGTGTAGAGATTGATTATATGCCAGAATGCTTTTTTTAGATCCATTTCCTTTAATGTTTGAATTGCCACGGGCCAGGTATAGATTTCAGGATAAACGGTTTGCCTGTATTCCGAATCGAGAAGTAGTTTCTTGGCTTCATCATTCAATTGAAGCGAATCGTTTTCTATTGCGAATCCACCGTCAAAAAGGTTATTCTGCCAGTTCTTTAAAAACTCAGCGCCGGCGCTGGCTGTGTCTTTATTTACGGGTACTCCTGTTTGAGCAAAAGACAGAATGGCTATATGGAAAAAAATAAAAATAAAAGTTAGTCTGCGGTTCATCCTATATTTTTGAATGGTGATTTTTCTTTGTTGGCTGTGACATATTCAGCTTCTTCTCAATGGCATTTAACCTGTCTTCTACATCTGTTACTTTCTGCTGGTATTTTTCGATGATCTTAAGAAACTCATTATTTTGAACTCCTACAAGGGTATTCACCATTTTAGGTCCGTCCACATTGATGGTTTCCCATGCCCTGCCAACGATCAGCCTGAAATCTTCTGTCGTCATTTCTGATGGTGTAACTGCCACGCCATAACCTGGTATATTTCCTTTGGCTACAATAAAATCGCCCGTAGTTACCCGGCCCATGATCTTTACAGGTATCTGTCCCATAAATGCGATGCTATTGCCTGATCCTACTTTTTCAACATTGGGCATGTTGGCAGAAACAATTGGCTGGGTGGAAACGGCCATTATTTGTTCAGCCCCTTTAAGGTCCTTGGTAATTTTTCCGCCTTTAACACCTACAATATCTCCGGCAGTAATTAATTCATCAAAACTGGTACGCTGCATCCACTCGGCATAATCCCCGTTTCCGGAAACATATTCAACTCCAAGCTTATTATAAACATGAGCAAGCGTATTCAATTCAGAAGCTATGTTGAGTAGGCCCTTTGCAATATCTATTCCGCCTACTTTTGCTACCAGGTGAAACAGATAATCATTGCTCAGGTATTGATTCCTGAAATCGCCGATGGACTGAGCCCGGATCATACCTAAAGTTCTATCGTCCTTGTCAACAAATTTGAGGTATTCATTCTTATTGCTTAATGAATTGGCCACATCATCAGTCCGGATATTGGGTGCTCCTATCTGGGGTAAACCACCGCAATCTATTTGGGGGATAGCGGGTATGGAGAATGCCGGGATCTCTGGTATGGAGAATGCCGGTATTTTTGGAATGGAGAATGCTGGTATGGCCGGTACAGCAAATGCTGGCAAAGCAGGTACGATGGTAGTTTCGGGGATCAGATTAAATCCAGGGAGAAGAGTTTTTGCTTTAAAAAGAGTTGTTTCGCCAATAATGTTATAGCTTCCTATCAAATCTCCGAAATTTACACTAATTGCGGGTAATACAACAGCCGGCATATCAACGGATGGTATATCAAGAGAAGGTAGAATAGCGGGAAGTTTTAACCCGGAATTGATAGGTCCGGATATGCTCAAAGGAAGTCCCATTCCGCTATTGATAGGGCCGGAAATGTTTAAAGGAAGTCCCATTCCATTATTCATCGGAGTTGAAATATCCATAGGCAAACCAATGCCTTTATTAAGAGGTGTAGATATATCCATCGGAAGTCCGATCTTTTCATTTAAAATAGGTGAAAGGGCATTTGTAAGCTGGCAAAGCGACCCTGCAAGAAATGTTCCGGTAGATTTTAATAAAGACAGCACATCGGCTGGCGTAATGGTTACCTCTTTATTTTTTAACCAGTTTCCAACAGTAGCAATCTGTGGTTCAAAAGCTTTATAAACAGGATTAAAATCGTCAGCCGCGATACTTTCATAGGCAGTGCCATTCCATAATGGGTGAATACGGCCCAGCTTAATTTTTACTCCATCTCCCTCTCCTGTATTTGTATTGTTGATAGTTGCAATAAAGCCTTCATTGTCATCAGTTAAGTTCAGGCTTTTTGCTGAAACACTACTTGAAACACTAACACTTCCAAAAGAAGTAGCCCCCGCAACATTTAAATTTCCACCTATTCCTACGCCTCCTTTAACCACCAAGGCGCCATTTTCAGTATGGGTTGATGCTGTATTATTTGTTATCGTTTCTATCCCATCTACAGTTAATGTATTTTGTAAATTGGTAGCGCCTTTAATAGTAACATCCCCATTCGCCAAAATCCTTAATCTTTCAACATTATTGGTAACAAGAACAAGATC
>DATCWN010000489.1:0-7092 GCA_036566285.1 Hanamia sp. | reverse complement strand
TATTTACAACAAAAGAAGTTTGAAGAAGAACAACAAAGATTAAAAGATGCGCATCAATTAATGATAGAAAAAAATGAAAAGGAAATTATCAAGCTTCAGAATGAAAAATTATCCAATGAGGTGAAATTTAAAACCCGCGAGTTGGCCGGCGCTACTTTGCATATTGTGGAACGAACTGATGCACTGTCGAAGGTTAAAGAAGAATTACAAACGTTGTATAAAAAAACAGGTAACAACCACGATGTAAAAAAAACGCTTCAGTTATTAAATGATATTGAAAAAAATAATTCCAACTGGGAACAATTCGCTTCGCATTTTGATGAAGTGAATAATGATTTTTTAAAGAAAATAAAAAATCAGTATCCCCTACTTTCCAAAACTGATTTGAAAGTTTGTGCTTACCTGCAATTGAATTTATCAACAAAAGAAATTGCGCAGTTGATGAATATTTCCGTCCGTGGCGTAGAGATTGGCCGCTACAGGCTCAGGAAAAAATTACAACTAACTACAGAACAAAGTTTGAATGATTTCTTAAATAATATAAGCTAACGAACAAAGGAAAAAGCATATTGAATTTACCTTCACAAGGGTAGTTCCTTTTTCTGATACATTATTATTTCGTAGAAATGCATTCTCAAAATCAGTACCTCGTTACCAACAGCAATCCCTGGTATTTTTTCAATTCATCGGGGCTTAGAAATACGGTATCGCCTCCGTACTCGAGATTTCTTTCTATCATTTCATCAATGATATCATCAATAAGACCTGACTGGCCGGTTTCTCCAGGCGCTACCAATTCAATTTTATTATTCAATAATCTTGCGGGCTGAAAATATCCCTGCTGTACAAATAAGGTTTTGCCCCTACCTTCTTCTATGGCTTTCCAAATCTCATTAAAATCAGTTGCAAAATTCCTTGAATTTACAGCAGCAGAAAGTTCACCTAAACGTTGACTGTTTCTTGCAGTGTTCAACTGTTTTACAAGAGGCCATACTTCATCAATAATATGGTGCGCTTTATCCATTAACTTGTTTCCATTTAGTTGTCCGATAATAGCTTCCTTACGATCAGCGACCTTTAAATATTCAGGATAATTGGATTCTTCGGTGTATATAATTACAGGTAAGAAATTCTCTTTCAACACTTCATTCAATTGCTTATCTACCTGATTAAAAAATTCCCGTACAAGATTAGTCTGCCGGTTGGCAACCGCCGCTTCCGCTCTTTGTGAAGGATATAAAACGGCATTTTCAACCGGGAAACCATTTTCAATTTCCTCTGTTACTTTATCATTCAAAGCCTCAATCAATCTCGCTTTATCCCGGCTTAGCACCAATACATAATATGCCGATTCACGATGCAAAGCCCTTACCAAATCCCTTGTAGCAAAGGTTTTATCAACTACTACTCTATTTTCAACAGTGATGGGTAAACGCATATATTCAGCAATATTCTCATTTACAAAAAGCACAAGACTTTCTAAATTGAGTCTATGATTGATACCACCGGCAAGTTCATTTAATCTATCCATTATAGTAGTAGCATAACGCTTGTCATAATCAGTAAGCAAACGCGTTTCAGCTTCTTTAAGCAGGTTCTTTAAAACAATGCTATCCTTATCATTATCTGGCATGGTGCGGTGCGTGGATAAAATGATAGTTACACAACAATCGGAGGTAATATCTTTTAATTTCTTCAAAATACTATTCATAAATTTTAATTTTTTTGGTTTATTGTTTTTTATTAATCTTTCAAGTGCATTTCATTAAGGAGTTGATTTCTTATTAATAGGAGTGATTTCTTTCGTCTAATTATTTTTTCATCTTCCACCAAAACGATGCCATCTCCTGTGAATTGGTGACTAATTTGGATACAAGCATTATAGGCCATTCTTTTCCTTTATAGTGAAAGAAAATCGAAAATATTTTCATCAGGATAAAATCATTTCATTCGCTATGCCATTGGCATTTAATACAATCGACAAGCTTCAGCATTACCTTATTTTTATTATCTTGGCAATAAAATAAAACTCATGATGAAAAAGAATTTCCCATTTATATTTGGCCTGCTCTTTTTGATGATAAGTTCTCCGGTGTTTTCACAACCCATTGATGGCACATGGGAATTGAAAGATGAAGACAGGCAAATAGTCCTTCTGTTTAAAGATGGATATTTCACACACACCGAATATACTCCGAAGGAATTCGTATCAAGCTGGGGCGGCATTTCAGAAATTGGTGATAAACAAATAAAAATTAAAATTGAATTCAATTCGGCCAATACTGAAAACGTTGGCAAAGCCATTACTTATGATTTTATAATTAGCAACGATCAATTACAAATCACAGATAATGGCATGCAAAAAAAATACAAAAGAATTGATGTTGGGGCTGCGCCTTTAGCAGGCGTTTGGAAAATAAGTGCAAGAGAACAGGATGGAAAGATAGTACCCATTCATCAAACAGGAGCACGCAAAACATTGAAAATGCTTACGGGGAACAGGTTTCAATGGTTTGCTATTAATCCTGAAACCAAACAATTTTCCGGAACGGGCGGTGGCACTTATTCTTTCATTAATGGGAAATACACAGAGAATATCCTATTTTTCTCAAGAGACAACAGCCGGGTAGGGGCGTATTTAACCTTTGACGGAAAACTTGAAGATGGCAAATGGCATCACAGTGGGCTTAGCTCCAAGGGAGATAAAATTTATGAAGTTTGGAGTAGGGTGACGTGGTGAATGAAGGAATGGAGTCAATGGTGAATGGTCAATGGTGAATTCGTTGTACGAAGTAACTCTTTGGGAAATGATTGCTTACTTTTTCCCCAATTCAATTCTTTGGATTCCTGATATTAGGTAATACGTAGCACATTGTTATAATGAAGTTCTGTTACCCAACAAACCCCTACAATAACGGCGACAATAATCTTGCTATCTTTTCCAATAATCTTTTATACCATAAACGATTGTTCCAGGCAATGGCATCAATTTTTTCAGCATCTTTTAAATCCTCAAAAAAAATGTTACTCAATTGACCGGCTATTTCTGTATCATACACTATTGCGTTCACTTCAAAGTTGAGGTCAAAACTCCGGAAATCCATGTTGGCAGTGCCCACTATAGCTATCTTTCTATCGGCAACCATTGTTTTCGCATGTACAAATCCTTTGGTGTATTGATAGATTTCGACACCCACTTTCAGCAGATCGTCATAATAAGACCTGGCCGCGAAATTAACAAGAATTGAATCAGATTTGCCGGGCACTAAAAGTTTTACGGAAATTCCACTTAGGGATGCTATAATCAGCGCATCCGTCAAATTCTCTCCCGGAATAAAGTAAGGGGTAGTAATAAGAATTTCTTCAGTGGCAAGATTGATGCCCTGCAGTACGGAAAATAAGATAGTCGGAATCTCCGAATCGGGGCCACCGGCCGCTATCTGAACCACTTTATTGCAGCCAACCGACAAGATATTGTTACGAGGAAAAAAATGTTCATCAGGTTGCAACTTTTCATTGGCACAAAAATTCCAATCACATAAAAAGAGGTACTGAAGGTATTGAACACCGGGCCCATCAATACGTAAATGAGTGTCTCGCCAAAAAAGTTTTCCGGGAGTATTATTAATATATCTATCACTTACGTTGATGCCGCCCACAAAAGCGGTGCGTCCATCTACAATTATTATTTTACGGTGATTGCGGTAATTAAGCCGGTTGGCAAAGGGTATTAAATGCACTTTAAAAAAAGGGAAAGCTTTTACGTTAGCGGCTTTTAACCGGCCTACCAGTTTTTTACGAATAGAGCGACTACCGAAATCATCATAAATAAATCGCACTTCTATTCCTTCCTTTGCTTTTTGGATCAGTATCTTTTCAATCGCTCTTCCTATCTGATCATCCTCATAAATATAATATTCAATGTGGATATGGTTTTTTGCTTCCATCATTGCCTGTATCACTTCAGGAAATTTATTCTCCCCGTTTACCAATAACTTCACGTAATTATTTGCCGTCAGAGGGCTCATGATGTCTTTTAGAAGCATCCGCGCCAGTTCTATATTGCTTTGAATGGCACTATCGTTTTCAATATACGTTTGCTTTGAATATTGATATAAATCCTCCTTTAGCCTCTTGGCCAGGTCATCATTTTCTATAAGTTTTTTACTGTACATCTTTCTGCTTCGGTAATTAATTCCGAAAAAGAAATAAAAGATCATTCCGACAAAAGGAACAAAAATAGCGAACAGCAGGTAGGCTAATGTTTTGGTAGTACTGCGGGTATCATGAACAATGCGAAGACACACAAAAACTAAAGCAAGCAGGTAAATGATTTCGTAAACAAGTAACCAGTTCATATTGAATCTTTTTACTTTAAAAACATTGGTAACCAATCACCGATCACCGTCGGGCTGATAAAAAATTTTATTGAAGATATTTTTACAAACTATTTCCAAAAAATAAATAAGCTAAAAATATAGAGGTAATAATTCCTACCAAATCTGCCAGCAACATAGCGCCGATGGAATAGCGGATATTTTTTACCGAAACAGCGCCATAATAAACGGCTACCACATAAAAAGTAGTATCGGATGTACCTTGCAAAACAGATGACAATCTTCCCGCAAAAGAATCGGAACCAAAGGTAGTCATGGTATCAATCATCATACCGCGGGCAGCGCTGCCACTCAAAGGTTTTATTAGTGCGGTGGGTAGGCCATCCACAAAACGGGTGTCGGTTCCCAACGCGGCAAAAAGCTGTCTCATTCCACCAATGATGACATCAAAAGTGCCGCTGGTACGCAGCATGCTTATAGCAACGAGCATGCCCACGAGGTAGGGAATAATTTTTACAGCAATTTCAAAACCTCCTTTAGCGCCTTCTACAAATGCATCGAAGATGTCAATTTTTTTATACAAAGCGCCCAACACAATCACAAAGAAAAGTCCTAAAATAAGCCCGTTACTTAATACGCCTGAAAAAGTTTGAACTCCGGTAAAACTCAGGGATTTCAAATAAATAACCAATACCGAGATGACAGCAGAAATACTCAAAACCCATAACAAAATCACGGGCTGAAAAACATTGATTTTTTGTTTGAAAGAAACAATCATCATGGCAGCCATGGTGGCCACAAAAGTGGCGATCATGCAGGGGATAAAAATATCGGTTGGGTTGGAAGCATGCAGACTGGCGCGTATGGCAATGATGCTTACGGGAATAAGTGTAAGTCCCGATGCGTGCAAACATAAAAACATAATCTGCGGATTGGATGCCGTTTCCTTATGGGGATTAATTTCCTGGAGGCTTTCCATGGCTTTGATTCCGAATGGTGTGGCGGCATTGTCCAATCCTAATAAGTTCGCTGAAAAATTCATCACCATGTGCCCCATAGCAGGATGATTTTTGGGTAACTCGGGAAATAATTTTGAAAAGAAAGGGCCGATTATTTTTGATAAAAGCCTGATGCCTCCTGCTCTTTCCGCAATGCTCATAAACCCCATGAACAATGCCATAATTCCTATAAGATTTATGGCAATATCTACCGCGGTTTTAGAAGTGGAAATAATGCCATCAGCATGTAGCTCGCGATAAGTGATGTAAGCGCCATCTGCATTTCTATTGTATTTGGTGATGCCGTCAGTATAGGTTTTTCCGCTTTGTAAAGTTTTTAAAATAATAGAAGGAAGCGCCGTAGTATCCAAAGCTTTGGTTTGCGAAGTATCACCTGCTTTCCCAATTACCATCCTGCTGAAAATATCGGTGTTGCCTTTTATAAAAACAGATTGGAAACTGGCGGCCAAAATTGCTACAATAATAAAAGCCGCCCATATTCTGCTTAACGCCATAAATGAAGATTGTAAAAAAACTAAGGTAAGGGAATTTGAATTGTTTGAAGTCCAAAGTCCAAAGTTCAAAGTTCAAAGTTGAAGGTTGAAGGTTCATCAACCTTCAACCTTGAACCTTCAACCTTGTCTTGTCCATTGCATTTATTCTAAAATAAAAACTATTACTTTGCTTCCTTAAAATAAAAACTCTGCATGAAGAATTTTAATTTCAAAAAAGCACTGCCCCATTTGGTAGCGGTTGTTATATTTTTAATAGTAGCAGTTATTTATTGCAAACCGGCATTGAATGGCAAAGTGGTAGCTCAGCACGACACACTCGGCTGGCGGGGTATGGCACAGCAATCTTTTGAATTTGAGGAAAAATATGGCTACTATCCTTTGTGGACCAACAGCATGTTCAGCGGCATGCCGGCTTACCAGATTGCTATGAGTGGAAGTAAAATTTCAGTGTATTATGTTCAATCTATAATTACGCTGGGACTACCAAAACCTATCAACTTTTTCTTTCTGGCTTGCATCTGCTTTTATTTTTTATGCGTGGTAGCGGGTGCCAATCCCTGGGTAGGAATTATAGGAGGATTGGCGTATGCCTATTCTACTTATGATCCCATAATTGTAGCCGTAGGCCACGATACAAAAATGATTTCTATCGCTTATGCCCCGGCAGTTCTTGCAGGAATATTATTACTTTTTCAAAAAAAATATTGGGCCGGCTTTGCCCTTACAGCCTTGTTTTCCGCTTTATTGATTATGCAAAGCCATGTGCAGATCGTTTATTATACTTTACTGATAGCCGCCATCATGGCCGTAGCATTTTTTATAAAAAGTTATAAAGAAAAACAAATGGCTATAGCTGTAAAAAGCGCTGCACTTGCACTTGCAGCGGGCATTATAGGCCTGGCATGTTGTGCGGTAACCATGATGCCTACTTATCAATATGCAAAAGAAAGTATGCGCGGCGGCAGATCGGAACTAACCCTTGGAGATAAAAATGTAAAAACCAAAGGTGGCCTCGATAAAGATTATGCCTTCCAATTTAGTTTAGATTTTGGAGAAACACTTACCTTTTTGGTTCCGGGTTTATATGGAGGAAGCCAAGGCGGCGATGAATACAAGCCTCCCACTAAATTCACAGAAAAGTTTTCAGAATTAGGAGTTCCTGAAGACCAGGCAGTCCAATACGAAAATGGATATTCTTATTGGGGCGGTCAGCCGATAATGTCAGGCCCTGTTTACTTTGGC
>DATCWN010000485.1:0-9079 GCA_036566285.1 Hanamia sp. | reverse complement strand
CGTGGGGTTAAAATGTTCAAAAACCAAACCCCATCCAAACCAGGAAGGTTTTCGTGTAGTCTCTCCTTTAAGTCAAAAGTTCAATTAAACCTTCCTGGTTTTTGAACCTTTTAAACTCACGGTTTTTATCATTTGGTCTTGAAAAAATACGTATTGAAAAGGAACCGCTCTTTCTAATTATTTGCCGACTGTTTTTCTATACTCTCTTTATCACCGACCATTACCACGGTCATCTTTTCCACTTTATAATGATCCCTCGCTATTTCAGAAACTTTTGCGGGGGTTACCTTGTAGATATTTTTTACATAATTAGACAGGTAACTATCCGGTAAACCGTATTTATCTAAAAAATTAAACTGGCTGATGATTCCAAAGGGCGATGAATTGACTAACACAAAAACGCCTGCCTGGTAGTTTTGTATTCCTTCCAGTTCTTTTTGCGATGGCGTTTCTTTTTGGAGCAGTTTTATTTCTTTATCAATTTCCTTTAAGGCATCTATTGTATTGGCGGCAGTAACGTCGGCCTGCTGCATCCAGAGCGAGCCGCTTCTCTTGTTTGAAATGCTGCTGTAAGGAGAATACGTGTAGCCTTTATCTTCCCGGATATTGCTGGTAATGCGCGAGCCAAAGGAACCGCCCAATAGAGAATTGGCAACAACGGCTGCGACATAATCATTGTCTTTGGGAGAAATGGTGGGCAACCCCATGATAATGGTTGTTTGCGGGGCGTTCTTCCGGTCAATGATCAGGGTATCTGTGGTGTTGGAAGGTATTTCATTGGGATACTGAATGTCATTACCTGCTTTCCATTTGGTGAAATTAGTTTTTACAGCGGCCTGCAATGCGGCCGCATCAAATTTGCCGGCTACATATAATACCGCACGTTTGGCCCCGATATTTTTATTGTAAAAATCTTTTACCATAGCCAATGTGTAGCTATTGATCATTTCTTCTGTGGGATAATAATTGCCATAAGGCTGGTCTTTATAAATGGCTTTATAAAATTTTGCGGTCGCCTGGTTTTGTGGCTTTGATTGATCCACCTTCAGGCTCCTTTTGAGATCGTTTTTGATACGCTCTATTTCACTTTGGGGAAAAGCGGGATTCATCACCAGGTCGGCAATTACTTTAACCAGGTCGGGGGCAAATTCGGAAAGCACCGATCCTGAGATGGTGGTCTCATCCGCGCCAACACTCACATTTACTCCTCCACCCATGCCCGCTACTTTCTTAGCAAGGGTTTTAAAATCCATGGTTTTGGTTCCCTGGTTCATCAGTTGGCCCATCAGGTCGGCCAGCCAAACCTGGTTAGCGGCTTCGTGGGCATTTCCTGCTTTTATGATCAGGCTGATGGTTACTTTAGGTATTTCGCCGTATTGAACCATCGTGGTGCGCAGGCCGTTTGGTAATTTAGTGGTTGACTTTGCCGGCACCTTGAAATCTTTGGGTGTGCCACCGGCCGGCGGTGTTTGCTTTTGTGCTGTTAATGAAGAAGCGAGTAACACACAGGCTGCTGCGAACAAATAGTTTTTTGTATTTTTCATTTATTAACAGATTTAGGATCAATAATTAAAATGGTACGGTTGGACGGCTGTAAATAAGCCTTTGCTGTTTCTTTAATTTGCTCTGCAGTTACGTTTTGAAATGACTGCTCCAGCGAATTGATTCGTGACGGATCATCATAAAATAAGGCAAAGGATGCCAGCAGGTCTACTTTCCCGATTCCAAACTGGCCGCCAATAATATCATACAAACCGGATCGCATTTTTACTTTGGCCAGTTGTACTTCTTCTGTAGAAATATTTTGAAGATCACTTATTGCTTTATCAAATTGCGCGATTACTGAATCCGACGTAACCGTGGAATCATAAATCAGGTTGCCCATCCAAAGCATGGGGCCATTATAATTAAACAGATTGCCGAGATAATTGACTCCGCCATTTACAGAACTGGTGTAGCCTTTTTCCTGTACCAATAGCTGGTAAAGCTTACTGTCATTTCCCTGAACCAACATCTGGTCTATAAGGCCCATTGCATAATAGTCAGGTGTGTTTACCTCAGGCATTTTATAAGCAATGGCAATGGCGGGTTTATTGGCCAGCTTGTCTTCTTTAATAAATCGCTTTTCCTTTTCCTGTTTAGGCTCGCTAAGATCGGGTATAGGAGGAATGGTAGCAGAAGGGATAGCACTGAAGTACTGGTCAATCCATTTTTTGGCATCGGCTATTTCAAAATCACCGGATACTACTAATGCAGCATTATTAGGGGCATAATAGGTTTTGAAAAACGAAGTCACATCTTGCAGGTTGGCAGAATCAAGGTCCTTCATGTCGCCATAAAAATTATGGGCATTGTACCAGTTCTCATTGGCGTATTGCGGCATATCCAACCATGGAAAACCTCCATAGGGTTGGTTGATGACGTTTACATTCACTTCATTTTTTACCACGCCTTGCTGGTTGGTTAAATTGGCCTGCGTAATATCAAGCCCTTTCATCCTGTCGGCTTCCGCCCACAAGGCTGTTTCCAGTTTGTGCGCCGGCATGGCTTCAAAATAATTGGTAAAATCAAAACGTGTAGAACCATTTAAAATGCCACCGTTGGATTGAACCAGTTTTATGAATTCCATCTTACCAAGGTTTTGCGATCCCTGGAACATCATGTGTTCAAAGAGATGCGCAAAGCCGGTGCGGTTTTTAGGCTCTATACGAAAGCCAATGTTGTAATAGACGCCCACTACAATTATGGGGGCGGTTTTATCCTGCGACAGTACTACTTTAAGTCCGTTGGAAAGTTTGTAATAGGTAACCGGTATTTTCAGCATGGGCGATGGGCCATTTGCCGGTTTGTTTGTCCAGCCTGCCAGTAATCCAACGGCAAGCGCCGAAAATGAAAGTTGAAAGAGGAGACTTTTCTTAAGATGCTTCATATACTTAATTGAATTTATGAAAGTTAAAAAAGAAACCGGATCATTAACTGGCCTTGCAAGTAGGATATGAGGAAAAGTGAATCGGGTGTAATATAGCTTCTTTTTGTTTTGAAGAATAAGAAAAAAATGTAAAAATTCCGGATAGGTATTTAGGATTAATTTTTTTATAAAACAATCATTTTATCCCCTGTTAAATAATGCTTTCATAGTTTTGCTTCCTCAATTTATGAAAGGGAAAAAAAGATTTTATACGATACTTACGCTGGGATTGCTTTCTGCATTAAGTCCCTTTTCGATAGACATGTACCTGCCAGGTTTCCCCGATATTGCCAGGGACCTGAACAGCACCGTAGCCCATGTTTCCCTTTCGCTGTCCAGTTTTTTTATTGGTATTTCCCTTGGGCAGTTATTGTATGGCCCTTTACTGGATAAATATGGGCGAAAAAAACCGATGTACATTGGCCTTGTGGTTTATTTACTGGCATCAATCGGTTGTGCGTTTGCAGCCACAGCCGATGCATTGATAATGATACGGTTTATACAGGCGCTGGGTGGATGCGCGGGCATGGTGGCGGCGCGGGCATTGGTGCGTGATCTTTTTCCGGTACAAGAAAATGCCAAAGTATTTTCTTTACTGATGCTGGTCATTGCGGTGTCTCCCATTATTGCGCCCACATTAGGCGGCTATATGACTGCCTTGTTTGGATGGCAATCTATTTTTTTTGTTCTTGCCTTCATTTGCGCAATCACGCTTGCTGCTCTGTATTATTTTTTGCCCGATGGACGACAAGGAGATGCTTCCCTTTCATTGTTGCCACGCCCGATTATAAAGAGTTTTATAGAAGTTTCTAAAGTTCCCCAATTTTATACTTATGCATTAACAGGTTCCTTTGCCGCCTCGGGCCTGTACGCTTATATCGCGGGATCACCTTATGTTTTTATGGAAATATACCATGTGTCCGAAAAGCAATATGGCTGGATATTCGCCATCATTGCCACCGGTTTAATTGTGGCCAGCCAGGTGAATACGGTTTTATTGAGAAAATTCAGCAGCGAACAAATTACCCGCGTTACTTTATTCTGCCAGAGCATTACCGGTATTATTTTATTTCTGGGCGTGTGGTTTCACTTCTTGGGACTGTATTCCACCATTGGTTTGATTTTGATTTTTCTGAGTACACAAGGCTTTGCCTTTCCCAATACTTCCGCGCTTTCTTTGGCGCCATTTACTAAAAAAGCCGGCACCGCTTCCGCATTGATGGGGGCGCTTCAATTGGGCATTGGCGCGCTTGCCACGGCATTGGTGAGTGTGCTAAATAATAAAACCGCCATGCCGATGGCTGCTACTATGTGTGTGTGCGCTATCCTTAGTTTTATTGTTTTGATGATGGGAAGAAGAGTGATTTATAAAGCCAATAAAAAATTAGTGCAGGAACAAAGCGCGGAGATGTTGATTACTTAAAAGCGGTTAAGGGTTTTAGTAGTTTAATAATGTAATAAGGTTTTGATATTACAAGCATATACTTTTCTATTGAGGTTGAAAACATGTATCCAATCAGGAACACAAAAGAAAACTAAACTCCAGGGGAATAATACCAATCAGATATTTCAGGATGTAAATTAATGGAGGCTTAAAACCTTAGTAGAACAAACTCTACCAAACAATCAACCTTATTACCACATGTTTAAAATGGTTTTGAAAAACACCATTTGCTTAAAGTTTACAACTTACTTTTTCTTTGCAGAAGATTCCTTTGAAGCGCTTTTCTTCCTGGGCACTTTGTCGCCTTCTTCTCTTGCTTCGGAAAGCCCTATGGCAATGGCCTGTTTGGGATTGGTTACTTTTTTGCCACTGCGGCCGCTCTTAAGTTTCCCTTCATGCATTTCGTGCATGCTTTTCTCTACTTTTTGTTGTGCAGCTTTTGAATACTTTGCCATGATATAAAGTTTAATGGATTAATAATAAAAAGCACATACGAATTATTGTGCCAGATGATGTAAAACCAGGAAGGTTTTTTTAAATTCTTTTTTTAAATTTTCCTGGTTTAATTAATGTTGAGGCCATAGATTTCCTTCTCATATTTTTTGGGTAAAATGAGTTTCTTAATAAGGCCATCTAATTTTAAATAACGGCTTATTTTATAGAAAGGCAATGCAAACGATAGCAAAGAAACCTTGTTGAAACGAAGTAGCTGCCTTACTCTTTCAGGTACGATCAGCTTCTGACCTTCAATTAAAATAAAATAACGAACACCTCCAAGGTGTTTTTTGTATTGGCTGTAAAGGTCAATGGTGTAATTGCTTTTTTCAAGATCGTTTTCCATATCCGTCTCTCTTTGCAGTAACCATTCTGAATAATCTATGGCAAGCCCTTGTAATTTCATGCGGCATCCGAATCTGTAAAATACATCAAAGACTTCTTCCTTTTCTTTTATAGAAAGCTTTCTTTCCAGCGCTTCAAATGAGGCGATGGAATAATGAATAAGCATGTACAGCACATCGCGGTAAGCCCAATCGGGAATGGCTTTTCCGCGGTTGTTTTCCACCACTTTATGAATCTGGTAAATGGAATCAATCGTACGTAAAGCCGTTTCATTTTCTGCGAAAATTATTTTTCTTGCATAGCTAACGGTAGAAAATAAACGACCCAACGGATCGGTGGGAAGCCGCCCGGTGAAGTAAAGCCAGTCAACCGCTTTGTTCAATGCAAATTCAGCAGCGGCCCCGCCGAAAATAAAGAGTACGGTATCACTGTTACCCCATATTTTTCTTACAATAGAATTTTGTTTAACGAAATAATTCATCAGAAACAAGATTGATGATTTATTAATAATGATACCGAAGAGGCCTCCGAACTGATTTTTTTAGTAAGCTTTCAAATAGGTTTAAAAAATTACAACAACCGGTGCCTACCTTCGGTCTGATCTTTTTCTAAAAAAACCTTCTAAAAATACTAATGATAACCGTGATTACAATGCTAAATAAAATCATGGTGACTATTGGAAAGTAAAAGCGAAAGTTCCCTTTCTCAATTCTTATATCGCCGGGAAGCCGTCCTATCCATTTGAAATAATCATGAAAAAAATAGACGAGTAATCCTGCTATCACTATAAATATTCCAGCTATAAGAATGTATTTTCCGGTTTGCTGATCCATAGAATTTTATTCTGCTTTTTGAATGTTGCCATAAAATGAAATCGGGTCTCTGTTGGTGCTCGTTACGTTTAGCGTGGCCGTTCCATTGTCGAAAATAGTAAAAAGAAATTGCTGTACATCCTGTTGGTCTTTGGGTTTAATGATTACATTCCAGCTATTCTTCTTATCGGCATTTACTTCGTAAGAAAATTGGGTGGAAGTAAATTGGATGCCGCCTTCAGATGGATTCATAGGCGCCTGGTAAGCCCTTCCAAAAAAAGGAAGGTAGCTTACGAGAGAATCATTCTTAACCGTAACATCATAGCTTGAGGTAAGATGCCGCATTCTTCCTCTTAAAGGAGTTACCCTTTCTGCGATAAATTTAAATTCATGTGCATCAATCATTGTATTGACATCGCCTGGTTGTATGGCTGTAACTTTTTTGGAAGAAGTGCATTGAAAAAAAACCAATGCAAGAAAGAGAAATGAAAAGTTAACTAACCATAATTGGATGGATTTTATTTTCATAATAATTCAATTTTTATTGGGAATAACTACAAATACTGAACCGCCAATTTCAACAGAAAGTGAAAATTGAAGAAAGATTATTTTAAATGAATTCCGATGATCAGAAATATTGCGCAAAGGATAAAAAGAATGATGAGTAAAGGGTAAATAAATTTCCACCAGGCTTTCATACTCACATTCGCAAGGGCCAGCGAAGGAAGTATGAGCCCGGTGGGCGTCATAAATCCCATGATACCCATTCCAAACAAATAGGTGTTTACAATTTCACGCCCCGGCACGCCTACAATCACGGCAAGCCCGCCGATGATCGGCATGGTTAACACAGCCATTCCTGATGAGGAAGAAATAAATAAAGTGAAAATAATAAACAATACCAGCAGCACTATTATAAACAAGGAAGGCGGCATGCCGCTTACCAACCGGGCCGAATAATATAAAACTGAATCGCTGATGTGGCCGTTGTTTAAGACAATGGTAACGCCGCGCGCCACGCCAACGATAAAGGCTACCGCTAACATTCCTTCCGCGCCTTTTATAAATTGAGAAAGGAATTTACTTTCTCCTGTGCGGGTAATTACGGCAATTAAAATAGAGACTCCGAGAAATAATGCCGTCATTTCTGTGAGCCACCAATCGAAAAAAACAACTCCCGCAATCATAGTTAAAAAAGTGAACAGAAAAAGCAGGAGCAATAGTTGGGTTCTTCCGGTTAATGGCTCCACGGCCTCAGCACTTTTAATATTTTCATAAGGAGAAACTATGTTTCCATCAGTTCGCAGCACAATAGATTTTGAGGGATCTTTTTTTACCTTTTGTGCGTAATGCACCAGGTACCAAATAGTGACACCGGTGGAAATAACAAACATTAGAACCCTTTCTCCCAACCCATCAGTCCAGTTAACGCCAGCGGCATTAGAGGCAATGATGGTGGAAAAAGGATTGGTAAAAGAGGATAATGTTCCTAATTGTGTGCCTCCGAATATTACGGCTACCGGTACTAAAAGATCGTACCCCGCCGCCAGAAACAAAGGAACCATTACGGGATAAAAAACCAACGCTTCCTCTGCCATTCCGTAAGAAGCTCCCGCGAAAGAAAATAAAAAAGTTAAGGTGATGATGAGCCATGCTTCCCTACCTTTCATTTTATAAGAAAGAGAAGTAAGGCCTTTTACCATGGCCCCCGTTTCATGAAAAACATTCATGAAGCCACCGATGATAAAGAGAAATAAAATGATGTCAATGGAATCTATAATTCCCTTTAAAGGCGCTTCCAGTATATCTATTGGCCCCTGGCTGTTTTCGGTTATTAAATGGAAGGTTCCGGGAACGGCTACGGGTTTTCTAATGGCTCCTGAGGAAAACTTTTCAAGCGAAATTAAAATGTGGAGGCTATCTAATGTTTTTTGAGAAAACGATAAATTCTGTTCGCCTGAATCGGTATTATATTTGAAAGTATTGTCCTGGAAAGAAAGCGTATCGTATTTGCCGGCAGGAACGAGCCAGGTGGCTATTGCTGCAAAAACAATTACAATCATCAGAATAGTGATGGGAGAAAATAGCTTTCTTTTTCTATTCATCTTTTTTTGAATAATAAAGTGAATATAAATCATCTTACAAATTGTAGGGAAAATTTTTCTACAATCGCCTTAAAATGAAAGATAAAAATGAAACACCTCTTTATTTTGATGCTGGATGTAGGGTTGCTTTTTACCGGCTGTAATTCATCAAAAAAAGCAGTACAAAGGGAATTGAAAAATTTGGATACTACATCGTTATCCGACGCCAACTGGAAAGTGATAGAAATAAATGGTGCGCCGATAACTTCGACCATGAAAAGAAAACCTTTCCTGAAATTTTCAGAAGATAATAAAGTCTCTGGCTTTGCGGGTTGTAATGGTTTTGGAGGAACCTATACTTTAAAAAATACTTCTACCATTAGTATTGACAATGTAATAAGCACTAAAATGGCGTGCCCTGACCTTGCAATTGAAAACAATTTATTCCGTGTATTTGAAAACACGAATAATTTTATTGTAAAAGGCGATACACTTTTTTTTAATGATGCAGCCATGAATTCTATTGCAAAGTTTGTAGCATCCAGTGCGGATTCTTTACAATAATTTATTTTATAGAATCCGTTTTACCTTGTGGCATCACCGGATTACTACCATCACCTTGCATTTTATGCGGGTCAGTAGTAATTGCACCGGCTCCATAGTCGTTCTTCTTATAGGTATTATATCGGGGCGAACTGCTTCCTAATCTTGTAGTACCATAGATCGAAGTTTTTTTGGCGGAGACCTGGCTACTATTGGCCTGATACTTTTTTTGTGCCGGAGTGGCAATTCCATGAAACTGTGTCTGGTTTTTAAAAGTTACTTTATTATCAGATTTATGAAAGGATGAATCCTGGCCGAAAGCTATAAAAGAAATACATACAAACGCAAAGGTTAGCAAAAAATTTGTTTTCATAATGTGGATGTTTTT
>DATCWN010000465.1:0-10284 GCA_036566285.1 Hanamia sp. | reverse complement strand
CTTATGAGGTTTGAATGAACACTTATGAGGTTTGAACGGACACTTATGAAGTTTTAAGGTCGTTAAGCCTTGTTGAACAAAAATTGAGATCCTTGAAGCCGGGTTTAAAAAACTAAAGCCGCTTCAATCATTTTGAAGACGGCCTTAATTTATCGGTTTTCACAGGTAGTAATAATAAAAAAAGAAGACGAAGAAGTTTTATCCTCCGCCTTCTAAAACTTTACCGCTTCTAAAACTGATTGTTATATAGAAATCAGCTACAAATAATGTAGAAGATATTAAAATTAAAAATCAGTGCTTTTCATATTTGCAACGGCCATTATATTCCCCTTACAGAATATAAAATGAGTTTACGTTTGTATTGTAAATACTATGCCAAAGCCGTTTTTTGTGAATAACTACCTTATCCTTTTGCTGTGGTTTGATAGTTCCTTAACATATGCCCAAATTTAAAAATAGCAGTAATATTTTTAATTTTTCCGGTATTTCTTATACATTTTAATTGCCATTAAAAGAAGAAAGGTAAAAGCGATGAGTACCATGATTCCCCATGCCACACTTAGCAATTGTTTTACCACGGCAAGCATTACTATAGCAATTAAGAATAATGTGGCCGCTTCATTCCAAATTCGTAATTGCTGGGAAGACCAGCGGAAAATTTCTTTTTGCTGTTGCTTAAAAATTGGATGCAGGCTTACATGGTAGATGAAAAGCCCAAGCACAAAAAAGAGCTTTACCAAAAGCCAGGTAGGAAGGCTTCCATATAAAACTCCAATCCATACACCAAAAATTAAAGTAAGAATGGCAGAAGGCCAGGTAATGCCGTACCACAAGCGCTTTTGCATAATGCCGAATTGTTTCAAAAGAATAGACCTTTCCGGCTCTTGCTTTTCATTTGCCTCGGCGCTGTAAACAAAAAGCCTTACAATATAAAAAAGCCCGCTGAACCAGGTAACTACGAAAATGATGTGCAGGGCTTTGATGTAAAAAAACATAAGAAAGGGTTATTGATAAATAGAAAAAACGAATCTAAAGTTCTGCAGGCAATTCAGTTTTCGTTTTTGAAATCAAACCATGAATGGCATTAATCCACAAAGGGCTCGTGTTTAGGCATGGAATCATTTCATAAGATTCTCCTCCAGCTTCCATAAAGGTTTCTCTGCCTCGCATCTCTATTTCTTCCAAAGTTTCTAAACAATCACTTACAAAAGCCGGGCATATCACCAATAATTTTTTTATTCCTTCACCTGGTAATTCTTTTAATCTTATATCGGTAAAAGGCGTAAGCCATCCTTTTCCCAACCGCGATTGAAAAGAAATACTGTATTTATTTTTTGGGATTTGCAAAATCTCTGTAACCATTTTTGTGGTAGTTCTTACCTGGTGCCGGTAGCAATGGGCATGTGCCGGAGAAGCTGTCTCGCAACAGTTTTCTGTTGCCAAACAATGGCAACCCGTAACATCACTTTTATGAATGTGCCTTTCCGGAATGCCATGATAACTAAATAAAATATGGTCGTAAGGCTGATTCAAAAAGGGTTTCATATTTTCTGCGAGAGCCTGTAAATAGGCAGGATCATTGTAAAACGGATCCACAAAAGAAAGTTTGAAAGAATATTTTTTCTTTCGGTAAATATCCTTTGCATGCTCCACCGCTGTCTCATAACTGGACATGGCATAATGCGGATAAAGAGGCAATGCTATTACTTCTTCTATCTCAGGATTTCTTTTTAATAAAGCTTCAAATCCTTCTTCATAACCTGGGTTTCCATAACGCATGGCTATTTCAACGGGCTCTTCAATTTCATTTTGCAAAGCCTGTTGTAACTGTCTTGTTAGTACGATTAATGGAGAACCTTCTTCTGTCCAGATTTCCTTGTAAGCCTCTGCCGATTTGGGCGCACGAAAAGGAACAATAATTCCTTTCACCAGCAATGCCCGCGACAGCCAGGGCTTATCAATAACCCTTTCATCCATTAAAAACTCATCCAGATATTTTCTGAGGTCCTTCACCTGTGTGGAATCAGGAGAACCCAAATTCATCAATAAAATTCCTTTTTTTGTGGCAGGCATCGTTTGTCTTTTTTAAATATTTACAAATGTAAGCTGCTAAAAAAATAAAAAGAGTGAATTAATATTTTAAAAAAAGGCTCCTGCAATTGTGTAACTTTTCAAGTGTTCACCCACTCAGTTTTTAGGTAAGATTATTATCGCACCCAAATCAATTTAATAACAAAACAACCTGTTGAGTCAGGATTGCAAACGGTAAATAAATATTAATGAAAATTTCAGAACAACAATCACTTCAGCAATATTCTGATGTAGAGATCATTCACAAAATTCTGCAAACGGAACCTGAGTTGTATGAAGAATTGATCAGGCGATATAATTCATTACTTTATAAAATTGGCCGTAGCTACAGTTATAACCACCAGGATACCGAAGATCTTATGCAGGAAACGAATGTCAGCGCGTACTTCAACCTGGCAAAATTTGAAAATCGTTCCTCTTATAAAACATGGCTGACAAGAATAATGCTCAATCAGTGTTACCAGAAAAGACAAAAATTTAGTTTTAAAAATGAAATCGCAGTAGATGCACATGAAATAAATAACTCCAACCCTATGTTTCAGTATGAAGCCAACAATGAAAAATATGTAATGAATAAAGAATTAAAGCATGTAATAGAAAATGCTCTGCAACAAATACCACACAATTACAGAATGGTTTTTACGCTGCGGGAGCTTAATGGATTCAGCGTTTCAGAAACAGCCGTAGCATTAAATATCATGGAAAATAATGTAAAAGTGAGATTGAACCGGGCCAAATCAATGCTCCGCACACAAATAGAAAAAATGTATTCCCCTGAAGATATTTATGAATTTAACCTGATCTATTGTGACGCTATGGTCGAAAGAGTTATGGAAAAAATTCATGTGGAAAATATAAAAATAATTTCTACTGGAAAGTTTTATGACTTTCCAATGACCTTGTAAAGATTTTATAAAAATACATTTGCAACCCCTCATGATTATACCAGAGCCTGTTCATAATTTTTTAAATAACTTCTGTGTTGCCGGCATCAATTACCGCAAAAGCGACATCAGTGTTCGTGGTAAATTTTCACTTTTACCCGAGCAATCCATTTTAGTATTGAAACAGGCGCTTGCCAAAAAGTTTCCAGGCTGCATGGTGCTTTCTACCTGCAACAGAACCGAAATATATGGGATATGTGACCACTCCAATGAACTTATAGAAATGCTTTGCATTCACACCCACGGCAATATGAAAGATTTCATTGAGCAAGGCTATCAATATCATGGGCTTCCTGCCATTCATCATCTCTTCAAAGTGGCTGCGGGACTGGACTCTCAAATAATCGGCGACTATGAAATTTTATCACAGTTGAAAAAGGCGGCAAAGCAGGCAAAAGAAAATAACTGTTTGAATAGTTTTATGGAACGTGTTATAAATTATGCATTACACGCATCAAAAGAAATAAAAACTACCACCAAACTCAGTTCAGGAATTGTGTCAGTTGCTTATGCGGCTATAGAAATCATTAAAGAAAGAATTCCGGATCTTGATCATAAGAAAATTTTGCTCGTGGGCACCGGAAAATTTGGTAATCAAATTGGGAAAAATCTTAAAGATTATTTATCTGGTTGCTCTCTTTTTTTTAGCAACAGAACTAACGAAAAAGCGCTTGCACTTGCAGAAGAATGCAGCGGGCAGTTTGTTCCTTATAAAAATGTAGCGACGGAAGCAAATGTTGCGGACGTAATAATTGTAAGTTCCGCGGCAGAAACTTATACCATTCTTCCCACTTTTTTCACAAAAAGAAAATCAAGATTAATACTTGATCTTTCCGTGCCGCAAAATGTAGCGCCTGAAGTACAAAATATTAATGGAATTACGCTTTTAAACGTTGATGAAATATCTGTAATTCTTGATAAGACCATGGCGCTTCGCCAGGCTGAAATTCCGAAAGCAATGGCTGTTATCAATAATACCATTGAAGATTTGCTGGAATGGAACCGGAAACGATTGAACAATCCGGCGCTTAGGAAAGTGAAAACGCAACTTCATGAACTCTGTGAAACGTACCTTCATAATCAGCTTTGCGAAGAAAGAATTCAAAAAACGGTTTCCTCGCTTGCGGTACAATTAATGCATAAAAATAATAAGGGTTGCCAGTGCATTAGTGCTTTAAACAGGTATCTTCAAACGAATTAAACAAGTGTATAAGAAATTGAAACAGGCTATTAAGATAGGAACGCGTGATAGCCAATTGGCTGTTTGGCAGGCTGAACTGGTGCAGTCTCTTTTGGCGAAAAACGGTATTGCTTCAGAATTAATCCACATTAAAAGCAAAGGCGATGTGGATACGGTTACGCCATTGTATGAACTGGGCGTGCAGGGCATTTTTACTAAATCCCTGGATGCCGCATTATTAGATAAGCGCATTGATATTGCGGTGCATTCCCTAAAAGACGTACCCACCAATTTAGCAGATGGAATCCGGCAGGCCGCAGTTTTAAAAAGAGCTTCTTACAAGGATATTTTGGTATTCAAAGACGATAGAAAATTAATTGAAGAGGGATTAAATTCACCATCCACCATTCACCATTCACTATTGCCTACCCTCACTATCGCCACCAGCAGTACCCGTCGCAAAGCTCAATGGTTGCATCGTTATCCAAACCACGTAATTGAAAATTTAAGAGGCAACGTAAACACCCGGTTGCGTAAGATAAACGAGAACAATTGGAATGGCGCGATCTTCGCGGCGGCAGGGCTTGAAAGAATTGGGCTACGTCCTGAAAATTCTATTGACCTGGATTGGATGTTACCGGCTCCTGCGCAGGGAGCTATAACAATTGTATGCAGAAGTGATGATAAGTTTTCATTTGATGTAAGCCATGAATTAAACGATAGAGATACTCAATTATGCACGAAAATGGAGCGTGATTTTTTACGAGGATTATTAGGCGGATGTTCCACACCGATAAGCGCTTTAGCAGTAATTAAAAATGAAAAAATTATTTTTAAAGGAAATATTTGTAGTGTGGATGGAAAGCAAAAGATTGAAATTGAAAAAGGAGTAAAAATTGAAAACAGCGATAATTTAGGAACTGTTGTTGCAAATGAATTATTGAAAAATGAAGAAGCACAACAAATAATTTACAGCATCAGAAATGCAAAGAAATAAAATTCATATTCTAAGTACAAGGCCTATAGGGGAAGCGCTTGTAAAAGAAGCGGCACAAAATGATATTATAATTGATGAGGTCTCTTTCATTAAAATTGAAGAAATTGTAAACACTGAGATTGAAGAAAGGATTGCAGAATTGGCACATCAAAATATCACAGCAGTTTTTACAAGCAAGAATGCTGTAAATGTGGTTGGGAAATTGATATCAACTAAAACTTCCTGGAAAATATTCTGTATTGGTAATGCCACAAGAGAAGGAGTGGAAAGAATATTTGGTGAAGAAAATATTATTGGCACTGCTTATTATGGCGGCCAGCTTGCAGAAAAAATCATTGAAAATTCTTCTATAAAAAAGGTTGTGTTTTTTTGTGGCGATCAACGAAGAGATGAATTACCCGGCAAGTTGAAAAAAAATGGAATTGAGATGGAAGAAATAGTTGTTTATAAAACGATAGAAACTTCACAGGCTTTATCAAAAAAATATGATGGTATTTTATTTTTTAGTCCAAGCGCTGTTCAAAGTTTTTTTTCAAAAAATTCTATTAACCAAAAGACACAAATTTTTGTAATTGGTACCACTACTGCAAGTGCAGTAAAATCTTTTACACAACAACCTGTTATCATTGCTGAAATTCCGGGCAAAGAAAACTTGATGAACCTGGCCATTAAACATTTTAGTAAAAGCGAAATTTTGTAAATGCAACCATTAAAGAACGATTTATTATTGAGAGCGTTGAGGAGAGAAAAGGTAGAGCGTCCGCCGGTTTGGATGATGCGGCAGGCAGGAAGATATTTACCGGATTATATGAAGTTGAGGGCGAAGTATGATTTTTTTACCCGTGTGCAAACACCAGAGCTTGCTACAGAAATAACATTGCAACCTGTAGAACAGGTAGGCGTAGATGCTGCAATTATTTTTTCTGATATTCTGGTAATTCCGCAGGCTATGGGAATGCAGGTTTTAATGGAGGAAGGTAAAGGTCCTTCACTGCCCAACGTGATTAAAAATCAAAAAGACATTGATGCATTAATTACCGAGAATGTTCAAGAGAAATTAAATTATGTAACCAAGGCTTTATCACTTACCAAACAGGAATTGAATGGCCGTGTTCCGTTGATTGGTTTTGCCGGTGCGCCTTTTACCATCCTGTGTTATATGGTAGAAGGAAAAGGAAGTAAAACATGGGAAAAAGCAAAGCAGTTTTGTTTTACACAACCTGGTCTCGCTCATAAATTATTGCAAAAAATCACTGAGGTTACTATTCATTATTTAAAAGCGCAGGCGCATGCAGGCGCTGATGTGCTACAGGTTTTTGATAGCTGGGGCGGAGCATTAGGTCCTGCAGATTTTAAACTTTTTGCACAGCCTTATTTATTGCAGATTGCAGATGCATTGAAAGATTCGGCCCCTGTTATTTTATTTCCAAAAGGAAGCTGGTATGCATTAAAAGAATTGAGTGAAAGCAATGCTTCTGCATTAGGAATTGACTGGTGTATTTCACCAGCTATGGCAAGAGAACTCACGGATAATAAAATCACTTTGCAAGGAAATTTTGATCCTGCAAAATTATTATTACCTGTACCTGATATTAAAAAAGAAGTAAGGAAAATGATTGATGAATTTGGTGTTCAAAATTATATTGCCAATCTTGGTCACGGAATTACACCCAATATTCCTGTTGATAATGCAAGAGCTTTTGTTGATGCGGTGAAGGAATATCAATCGTGAATGGTCAATACATAAATACTAAAAATGAATGTCAAAGAAGATTGGATTGGATATATAGAAGGGCTTCAAAATCGCATTTGTACTGGCTTGGAAGAAGCTGACGGGAAAGCAAAATTCATGGAAGACAAATGGAAAAGAGAAGAAGGTGGTGGTGGTAAAACAAGAGTAATCGCTAATGGGAATGTTTTTGAGAAAGGCGGCGTAAACACTTCAATTGTTTTTGGTGATGTTTCTGAAGCCATGAGAAATCAATTAAAAATTGATGGCGCAAAATGGTTTGCCTGCGGCTTGAGTTTGGTGCTTCACCCTGTTAATCCTTTTGTACCAACAGTTCATTGCAATTACCGAATGTTTGAATTGTACAATGAAAATGGAGAAGCAATTGATCGCTGGTTTGGCGGCGGAACGGATCTTACTCCTTATTATTTATTTGAAGAAGATGCAAAACATTTTCATCAAACTTATAAAAATGTTTGCGATGAATTTGATCCATCTTTTTACCCAATATTTAAAAAAGATTGCGATGATTATTTTGTGAACAGTCATCGAAATAATGAACGCAGAGGCATTGGCGGCATCTTTTACGACTATCAGCGGCCAACAAAGAACATGGATGTAAATTTTTGGATGAGCTTTGGCAAAGCTTGTGGTAACGCATTTATCCAATCTTACCTTCCTATTGTTGAAAAAAGAAAAAATTCACCATTCACCACTCAGCAAAAACATTGGCAGGAAATAAGAAGAGGCCGTTATGTGGAATTTAATTTGGTGCACGACCGCGGCACTTTATTCGGATTAAAAACAAACGGAAGAACAGAAAGTATTCTGATGAGTCTGCCGCCCACGGCAAGATTTGAATATAATTATGAGCCTATGCCTGGCAGTGAAGAAGATAAATTGCAGCAGGTTTGTTTGAACGTGAGGGATTGGGTGAATTGAAAATAAATCACCAGAATTTCAGGTAAATTTGTAAAAAATAGTTACAATGGTTCTTACTGATAAAAAACATGTATTAAAAGAAATTATCGAGAATGCAGATGAAAAGTTAATAGGCTTAATGATTGCGTTAGCGAATGAATATAATGATACTGCAAACTATTCTCAGGAAGAAATTGAAGAATTTTATAGAATCAGAGATGAAATGTTAGCACATCCTGAAACTACTTATACACCTGAACAAGCACATGAATTGGTCAGAAATAAAAGACGATGAGTTACCAATTAAAAATTTCACTAACTGCTTATCAGGAAATAGATGATGCTTACGCTTATTATGAAGAGCAATCAATTGGACTTGGAGAAAGGTTTTTGGAATCGCTTGAGGACGCCTATGTCAAATTATCTCAAACGCCTCAATTTTACGGTTTCATTCAATATGATAAAAATATCCGTGATATAAAAATTAAAACATTTCCTTTTGTAATTATTTTTCAAATAGTGGGAAATACTGTACTTGTATTAAGGGTATTCAATTCAAACCGAAACCCGGAATCGTTAAAAAGATTATAAATGTATTTACAAAAAAGATCCAGAATCCTTCGTCAATCGTCTGCAATCAGAAGCCTCGTTGCAGAAACCACATTAACTCCCAACGACTTTATAGCACCGCTATTTATTGATGAAGGGAAAGATGTGGTATATGAAATTCCGTCTATGCCCGGCTATTACCGGCGCTCGTTGGATGGCACTATCAAAGAAATAAAAGAACTGTGGAGTATGGGTATTAAGAGTGTGTTGTTGTTTATAAAAGCGCCCGATGAACTAAAAGATAATACCGGCAAAGAATCATGGAATCCTGATGGGTTAATGCAGCGCAGCATTCAAGCAATAAAAGATGCCGTTCCTGAAATGCTTGTCATGACTGATGTTGCGCTCGATCCTTATTCCTCTTATGGGCATGATGGTATTGTAGAAAATGGCGAAATTGTGAATGATCCAACAGTTGAAGCGTTGGTAAAAATGAGTCTTAGCCATGCAAAAGCCGGTGCTGATTTTGTAGCTCCAAGCGATATGATGGATGGCCGTATCGGCGCAATCAGAAAAGCTTTTGAAGAAAATAATTTTACCAGAACAGGCATCATGGCTTACAGTGCAAAATACGCTTCCTGTTTTTACGGACCATTCCGGGATGCACTGGATTCCACGCCTGGCTTTGGTGATAAAAAGACCTATCAAATGAATTGTGCAAACCGTATAGAAGCGATAAAAGAAGCCCTCGCGGATGAAGAAGAAGGCGCCGATATTGTAATGGTAAAACCTGCGATGTTGAATCTTGATATTATCCGCGAAGTAAAAAATAGTGTGCATGTGCCTGTTAGTACCTATCATGTAAGCGGCGAATATGCTATGATAAAAGCATCAGCAAAAATGGGCTGGATCAATGAAGACAAAGCGATCATTGAAAGCCTCACTTCCATGAAGAGGGCCGGTGCGGATTTGATTGCTACTTATTTTGCAAAGGATGCAGTGAAGTTGATTAATATGTAATTTGTGAATTAAAATTAAAAGATGTCAAATCAGCAACAAATAAATGCAATGATTTCAGAAATTGTTTCAGGATATCAGCCTGAGAAAATTTATGTCTTCGGTTCTTATGCAAAGGGTAATCAAAATGAAAATAGCGATATTGATTTGTTCATTGTAAAAGAAACAAACAAAAGGAAATTAGATAGAAATCGTGAGGTTCGTAAATGCATAAAAACCTATCCTGAAAACGGTTTAGATGTTTTCGTACTTACACCTACAGAGTTGAAACAAGGTATGCAGGAAGTCGTAAATATTGGTAAAGAAGCAGTCACTACAGGAAAACTTGTTTATGAAAGAATTTGAAAAATGGTTTAGAAAGGCTGAAGATGACCTGTTAGTTATAAAAAATAATTTGCTTTCAACTGAGGTGCCTATTGATGCATGCTGTTTTCATGCCCAACAGGCTGCCGAAAAATACCTGAAAGGCTATCTTGTTTCAAAACTCGTTATTTTTCCTAAAACCCACGATTTACAATCTTTACTTAATTTATGCATCGAAATCAATGATTCGTTTAGTCGCATCATTGAACAATCAATACGGCTTTCTGATTATGCAATTGGGCCAAGATATCCTGATACTTTTGATGATCTTACCGTTGATGATGCTATAAATGCAGAAAAAGATGCTAAGGAAATCAAAGAATTTATTTTGAAAAACTTTTTTAATTAAGACTATCCCGATTTTTTAGAAAACGATTGAATTTATCTTAAAAGACAATTTAAAAACAGATGAATATTTCATCAAGCAAATCCCTCTTCTCCCGCGCCCAACAATCCATTCCCGGCGGTGTAAACTCTCCGGTAAGAGCTTTTA
>DATCWN010000260.1:0-5271 GCA_036566285.1 Hanamia sp. | reverse complement strand
CAACTGCCACTCTTAACAGATAGCAGATGCCGTTCTTTTCACTATTCAAATATCGTGTCAACATTGACTATTGACTACTGACCATTCACATTTTCGCTATCTAAGTAGTCCTTTCAAATACTGTTTTAGTAACAATTTATTAATAACCAATAAGCAGCGAAAAGCAACATTAAATTGCCATTAACTTGTTAATAACTCTTACTGCAATTCAAGGATAATTTGCTTTCTTTGCAGCCATAAAAAAAACTAATTATTATGAAGTTTACAAGAATTTTACCGTTATTTCTTGCGGCTTTGATGGCTCCGTTCCTAATGAACGCCCAGGTCACTACAAGTAGTATTACCGGATTTGTGAAATCGGATAAAGGAGAGGCTCTTGAGGGTGCTACCATTACTGCAATTCACCAGCCATCGGGAACTAAATATACAACCTTAACAAAAAAAGACGGAAACTTTACATTACCTAATACAAGGATAGGCGGCCCTTTCCAGCTTACTGTTGAATTTGTTGGATTTGAACCCCAAACCATTAATGACATTACCCTAAATCTGGGTGAGTCCTATATTGCAGATGTAACATTATCTGAAAAAGCAAATGTTTTAAGTGAAATCACTATTGCAGCTACTAACAGGCCCACTACCTCAAAAACCGGTGCAAGCACTGTTTTTAACTCAAGGCAAATTGCTTCTTCCCCATCATTAACAAGAAGTATTACTGACTTTACCAGGCTTACTCCGCAGGCAAGCGGAAACAACTTTGCGGGTAGAGATGGAAGGTTTAATAATCTTCAGGTTGATGGCGCTAACCTGAATAACAACTTTGGATTAAGCACTGATCCTTTACCAGGCGGTGGTGCAAGCCCAATATCTATTGAAGCATTTGATGAAATTTCTGTAAACATTGCTCCTTATGATGTAAGGCAATCAGGTTTTACAGGTGCAGGTTTAAACGTTATTACTAAAAGTGGAACTAATACTCTTCATGGTTCAGCCTATGGATATTACCGGGATCAAAGCTTTAACGGTACGCATGCCGGAAAAGTAGATTTAACTCCCACCCCTCAAAAGAATAAAGTGTATGGCGCCACTTTAGGCGGACCAATCATTAAGAATAAATTGTTTTTCTTCCTGAGTGCAGAATCAGAAAATCAATCTGCACCCAATCCAAATACTTTCGTTCCTACCGGATCTTCAGCTTCAGGTACTACATCATTTGCACCTACGGATTCTTTGAATAAATTCAGGGATATTTTAAAAACAAAATATGGATATGATGCCGGTGTTTACGACAACCGTCCAAACTTCGAAACCAAGAACCGTAAATTACTTGCAAAAATAGATTGGAACATAAGCGACAAGCACAAGTTAACTTTAAAGTACAGTGATTTTAAAGGATCGGATCAATCTCCATTAAACGGAAGCAGTGTGCCAAATAGCGGTGCAGGCGGATTTAGAATAACAAATCCTATAGATGGCAAGGTTTCCAACTCAACAGCGAGACTTCCTAATAACAGAAACAGCAACAAGTCAATTGGATTTTCTAATTCTGATTACGCAACCGATCATATCGTACAATCTGCTACTTTAGAATTGAATAGCAATTTCAGCAGCAAGGTGTCTAACCAGCTATTACTTGCCTATACTCATATTAATGATGTTAGAAACAGCCCCGCAGGTATTTTTCCTACTATAGAAATTTTTGACGGCGACAGTACAGTGGCAGGTGTAAAAGGAGGAAATTATATGAGTGCAGGTACAGATCCTTTCACAAGAAACAATGAGGTAATCAATAATATTGCAACCATCACAGATAACTTCACCTATTTTGCAGGGAAGCATACTTTAACTGCAGGTGCTACTTATGAATATCAAAAAGTAGGTAATGCATTTATGGGTGGTTCAGAAAGCTATTATATCTACAACACTTTGGATGAATTCGCAAGAGATGCTACTCCTGCTTTTTTCTCTTATACTTATTCCTTAGTTCCGGGACAGCCGAAAGTGTTTTCTGCTGATTTGAAATTGGGACAATTGGGGGTGTATGTACAAGATGAATTCAACATTAATCCAAATTTCAAACTCACTTATGGCGTGAGGGGAGATCTTCCTACTTACCTGGAAAAACCCATAGAAAACACGGCTATAACTGCTTTGCAGTTTCCTGACAAGGATGGTGTAATGACCAATTTCTCTACCGGGAAATGGCCAAAAGCAAAATTACTGGTATCTCCTCGCGTAGGATTCAGATGGAGAGTTCCTGATGAAAAAGGTCTTGTCTTACGTGGTGGTACAGGGGTGTTCACTGGTAAGATTCCTTTTGTATTCTTAACCAATATGCCAAGTGGTAGTGGGGTATATCAAAATGGATCAGTACTTAATACTCCTGCTCAGCTTGCTGGTGTTACTTTCAATCCTAACCCGGATGCTTATCTTTCCAAATTCCCTTCTACCATTACAGCAAAAGCACCCGGAAGCTTTACTTTAATTGATCCTAATTTTAAATTTCCTCAGGTTTTCAGAACCAATTTCGGTATTGATAAACAATTAGGAAATGGTTTTGTTGCTACAGTTGACCTTCTTTACACCAAAGATATGAACGCTGTAAAAATGCGTAATGCCAACTTAGTGGCTCCTTCAGCAACATTAGCCGGTGCAGATAACAGGCTCTATTATCCAACGACTGCTCCAAAGGTTAACTCTGAAGTAGGTACTGTAATTGTTCTTGAGAATACTAAGAAGGGTTATTCTTTTTCATCTACAGCTCAATTATCCAAATCATTCTCAAAAGGATTTTTCGGATCAGTAGCTTATACTTATACGCTTGCTACTGAAGTAAGTCCAAACCCAGGCTCACAGGCTACTTCAGCATGGCAATCTATCATCAACAGGGGAACTCCTAATGATGAAGAGTTATACAACTCCGCTTATTCCGTACCTCACAGAGTAGTTGGTAATCTTTCTTACAGATTGGAATATGCCAATCATTTTGCAACAACCTTCTCTTTATATTATGAAGGCGCCAACCAGGCGAGATATAGCTATATTATTAATGG
Organism: Hanamia sp.; assembly: GCA_036566285.1. Lineage (GTDB taxonomy): Bacteria > Bacteroidota > Bacteroidia > Chitinophagales > Chitinophagaceae > Ginsengibacter. The sequence goes on along the minus strand of DATCWN010000260.1, from coordinate 2,218 downwards.
AGATCTTAATAATGATGGCAACTCATCATCTGACCTGATGTTCATTTATGCTAAAGGTGCTGATGTTCCATTTGTAAATCAGACACAGACAATAGGCGGTGTTACTTCTGTTAAATATACAGTGGCACAACAACAGGAGGCCTATGACCAATTAATTGCTAACACTCCTTATTTGAAAAAACATGCAGGCCAGTATGCTGAAAGAAATTCAGCGCTTACACCATGGTACAACCGTGTGGATGCGCGCCTTTTGCAGGATTTTTATGTAAGAACAGGTGCTACCAAACATACGCTTCAGTTTAGTGTGGATGTAATTAATCTACCCAATTTGCTAAACAAAGATTGGGGAATCAGAGACCTTTATGTTTTGAATAATCCGTTAACCCGTAAATCCTCTGCAGGCGCTGGTTCACCAACTTATAATTTAGCAGAAAACAGCACTACCAAACAATTAATAACTACACCTTTCCAGAAAAATACATCTTTCAGTACCACCTGGGGAATGCAACTTGGATTGCGTTATATATTTTAAGAAATATTTTTTCTATGATAAACGCCCTGATAACTTCGGGGCGTTTGTTATTTAAAAAGGTTGGGATTGGTGGTAACAAACTCAATCTGAATCCGCTTTATACCATAAAATCAAATGCTTCACTTCAAAACCTATACGTCAGCAAAAAGCCTTTGGAATTATTTTCAAAAGCCGGTGTTAAAGAAATATTCTTGAAGCTTCTTTTCTTATGAAACTGGGGCACCAAAATTCCGGTAGCAATTCCCATTGCACCTGAAAGCACGCAATCACTTAAAAAATGATAGCCGGACCGATACCTGAAATATCCCATAGCCATTGTTAATCCGCCGGCTGCGCCATAAAGCCAGGGAGTCAACTTTGAACCCGGATTAAAATCGCTAAAAACTTTTGCAGTAAAAAATGAAGCGGCCGCGGTGGTAGCTACGTGCCCACCATAAAAAGAACGTTGTGCGCCTTTGTCCAATCGTTTTTCCAGGGGCGCTTTGTTTCCATAAACAAACGGGCGGCTGCGATAAACCAAACCTGCCGTAATGGTGTACATAGATCCAGTGATAGCCATTGTTTCAAGGTACATGGCCATTATTTGTCCAAATTTTGCCCGTTCCTTTTTATCAAGAAGTGCAGCAGCCACGGGAATTGCGTAGGAACCTGTAAAAAGAATGTAACTGTCTCTGTCTGCCTGGTGAGAATAATATCCGGCATTGCCACGATCAAAAAACGGAAGGTTATCTCTTGTCTTACCTGCCAATTGATCCATGGTAAGATTCTTTTTATTTTTAATTAACTCGTATCCCAACAAGTTCACACCAGCAGCGGCGGCTATAATCAAACCATCATTTACAAGGCTCGTGTGGTAAGGCGTCAATGCTTTTGTGGAAATATCACCGGACTTAGAATCTGCCACAGAGAGGCTATCTTCTTTAAAAAATGAGGTGTCGCTTTGGGCAATCGTTTGCTGCGCAATAGAAGCCTGAAAATAAAAAATAAATAAGAAGAAACAGATCGTATTTCTCATAAAAAATAATTTTATATTTTTTATGCTCTTACAAATACAATGCTATTATTTTTTAAAAGCGCGGGATCGGCATTTTTTTTAATGAATTTTCATAGATTGAATAAAGAGTTTTATATCCGAAAATCAGGAGGCCTTTTCCAAAACCGGCTCTTTTTGCATAGTCAGTTTTCCGTTGTATTTGGCACCCAACTCTATTTCAAGTGTATCGGTTATAATTTCTCCGTTTACATAACCCGACTTTTTTATTTCTAATTGTGTGGCCTTCACATTTCCACGAACCGTTCCGTAGATGATAGCCGATTTGGTGATGATATCGCCTTCAATAATTCCTTTTTCACCCAACACTACGCCACCATCCACTTTTACATTTCCAATTATTTTTCCTTCGATGCGTATTACGGATGAGCCTGTAAACTCGCCGGTGAAAACATAACCTTCTCCTATAATTGTTGAAATTTCCTGCTGGCTTATCTCCAAAGGTTTTTCTTTTGCGTTTTTCTTAAACATAATTTTCAAAGGGTTAAAAAAGATTCAGGATTTATTCTCCGGCCATTTTGGTGTACTTCGTAATGAAGGTGTGGCCCGGTAGAACGACCGGTGGAACCAATGTTTCCAATTTGCTGGCCAATGTTTACCTTCTCACCAGCCTTTACCAATATCTTAGATAAATG
>DATCWN010000192.1:0-3785 GCA_036566285.1 Hanamia sp. | reverse complement strand
ACCCGTTTTTCCGGAAAAGGGAGAAATGAAAGGCCAATTGCCGAGAGGAAATGACGGCCTCGGATTAAGATTATTGGGATTGTCGGGTGAAGATGTGTTGCCAAAAGAAGTATATGAAGAAATAAAATCGAAAGCATTATCCACGGTTCGGGGCACAGTACAAGCTGATATCTTGAAAGAAGACCAGGCGCAAAATACCTGCATTTTTTCTACAGAATTTGCTTTGAAATTAATGGGTGATGTTCAGGAATATTTTATTGAAAATAAAGTGCGCAACTTTTATTCTGTTTCTATAAGTGGCTACCATATTGCCGAAGCTGGCGCCAATCCTATCACACAGCTGGCTTTTACACTTTCCAACGGCTTTACTTATGTGGAATATTATATGAGCAGAGGGATGAAGATTGATGATTTTGCCCATAACCTTTCTTTCTTTTTCAGCAATGGAATGGATCCGGAGTATAGTGTAATCGGAAGAGTGGCCCGCCGGATATGGGCTAAAGCGATGAAGTATAAATATCATGCAAACGAGCGTTCGCAAAAATTAAAATACCATATTCAAACCAGTGGCCGCAGTCTTCATGCCCAGGAAATTGATTTCAATGATATAAGAACAACACTACAAGCGCTGTATGCTATCTATGATAATTGCAACAGCCTTCACACTAACGCATACGATGAAGCAATAACAACGCCCACGGAAGAAAGTGTGCGCAGGGCAATGGCTATTCAATTAATTATAAACCGGGAATTAGGAACCGCCAAAAATGAAAATCCTAACCAGGGAAGTTTTTTAATTGAAGAATTGACTGATCTTGTGGAGGAAGCCGTAATGGAAGAGTTCAATCGTATTTCTGAAAGAGGCGGCGTGCTTGGCGCCATGGAAAGAATGTATCAGCGCAACAAAATTCAGGAAGAAAGCTTGTATTATGAAACGATGAAAAACAATGGTGAATACCCGATTGTAGGTGTCAATACTTTTTTGAATAAAGCCGGGTCGCCAACTATATTACCGGCGGAAGTGATTCGCAGTACTTCCGATGAGAAAGGCCAGCAAATAAAAAATGTAAATGCTTTTAAAGAATTGCACAAAGATAAATGCACAGAAATGCTGCAAAAGCTCCAGCACGTTGCTGTGGCCAATGGAAATTTATTTGCTGAATTAATGGAGACGGTAAAGTATTGTTCTCTCGGTCAGATAACTCATGCGTTGTATGAAGTAGGTGGGCAGTACAGAAGAAATATGTAGTATTTTTAGGGTTCATGAATGATCGTTTCAAAAACTCTTTTGTGCACATTTCTGATGAAACACTATGGCCGGAATTAATATTTGAATAAGCTCAGTAAAAAATAAAAACTGAAAGTAGGAAAATAAGGATAGGAAAAATTTTTTATAGAATTCAAAACATTTTTCGCCGTCAATGATATTTCCTGGTGTATTCATCCAGCTCAATTATTTTTCCATTTTTCATTTTAAGGTCATTTACCAAAGAGACAGAATCTTTATTTCCTTTCATGTCTTCCCAAATTTCTTTGTACCAAATTGTTACATACTCTTCACTTTTATCTTTAGAAATAACAGGTTCCCAGTCATACATTTTTATTGACATACTTTTTAATGCGCTTCTGGATTTTGCAAGCATGCCTTTAAGCGAATCATTTGAAATCTTTTTATCCATGCCATCAAAGCGGAGGGTTACTGAATCACCAAAATATTTTACGGCTTCCTCTACATTTCCATTTTCAAAAGATTTGAGCGCCATAAGGGCGTTCATGGTATTTTCACTGCTGCCTATTTCCCAATTATCCGGGTGCTCAATGGTGTAAGGATAATTCATTTTTTGAGTGCCGGTTACTGCCGTAGCGGAAGTGTCTTTTGTGGCCTCATTGGTGGAAGTGCCTTTGTTATTGCAGGAAGTGAAGAACAGTCCTGCAAAAAAAATCAAGATCAATTTTTTCATAAAAAAATTTGTTTAGATGAATGATATTTTAGGGGTTTTAGGGGTTTTAGGAGAGCGTAGATGACTTTCTAAAAATGATAGAAATAGAATCTTCCTTGATTACCACTCTAAATTATTTGGATGATTTTCATGATCAATGCGCAATTTTTATATATCCCCACCCATCCCGCTGTTTTGAAATAATTTCATAAATCCCATCCGGCACGATTCCTACACCGGACAACAGCTGGCTTTCATTAATATTTTGCCGTTTCATTGACATGGCGCATACTTTAAAAGAAACATCTTTTAGTGAAGACAATCGTGCAACTTCTTCAGCGCGGTTTGACACACCATTGGTTACCAAACTTAATCCCTGCCCATAAATTACGGCTTCCAATTTTGCATCCGGATTATATTGTTTTATCAGGCTCATTTCGCGTAGCAGCGTTTGCTGGTTTACAGTGTCTTTGCTGGTAAAATCAAACACAACTTTATAATCTGCATTTTGGGCATTGCTCATAATGGCAAACATTAAAAGCATTAAAGCGAAGGTTATTTTTTTCATGATTTCTGTTTTTAAATGAAAGAAATTTATTGTCATTTAATTTTTCACAAAGCTCTTTTTGTTATCCTTATTTTTTGTTTGAACAATAAGTTGGTATGGCCCATATTTATGCCGGCTCTCCGAAAAGTTGTCCGCATAAGGCCCCGCCGGATAGTCGAAAGGCTTGGTAGAAATATCCGGCCAATCCATTTTCAAATCCTTTACTGGCCGTGGCTGTGAGTTTACAAAAGCCGCCACATCCCACGCCTGCTCATTGGTTAACCGTGCATTTTTATAAGTGGTTCCAAAAGGCATATTGTTTTTGATGTAGCCCGCAAATCTTGAAAGTTGATATATACCAGCGCCTATGTTATAACTATTTTTGCCCCACAACGGCGGATATACATATTCTGTATGATCCTTTCCCCACAAGCCTTCGCCATTACTGCCATGGCATTTTTGGCAAAAAGAGAGATAAACAATTTTACCCTTAACTGTATCTGCGGGCCGGTTCATAAAAGGCAATTTTTCTACTCCGGCGCCCACTGTTTTTTCCCCCTTAACCACATCTTTACCTACCCAATTTATATAGCGAATCATGGCCTTCATTTCTTTACTGGTATCTGATAATTTTTTCCCATTCAAGCTCCTTTCAAAACAATCATTGATGCGCATTTCCACCGATTCTATTTTTCCGCTTCTATTTCTGTAAAGCGGATAGGTGCTGGCTACCATTGAAAAATTATTTCCCAAAATACGAGTGCCGGCTTCGAGGTGGCAATTATTGCAATTCATACCATTTGAAATCTGAGCAACTTTACCGTCAGGGCCAAGGTAATGGGCCGTATGCAAAATAAGCTCTCTCCCGTAGCGAATTAATTCTCCCTCTTTTGTTGTAGGAATCAAAGTGGTATCAGGCGCAGTCCATTTCAAAACCTTTGATAATGGCTTGATGGGCCTTTTTATTTCTTCGTTTTTTATAAAAAAATGTTCTGTTATAAACGTAAGGAGTATAATTAATAGGATTACCCCACCAATAAAAAAATATTTTCTCATTGGATTTTTTTAATTTAATGATGGCTATCCTACAAAACAATAAGAACAACCATGTACCTGTGCACGGTTCACAGCCCATACGCCGGATGGTACTATTTGTATACCGGGCAAAACGCCGGCCTGGAACTCCTTTAAAACCTCGCTTCCGTCCATACCCATTTTTTGTGCAATTACATTGCCATAAACGGTTAATGCCATATTGCAAACACAAAACATAGCGCCACTTTCCTGCAATTCATTAA
>DATCWN010000121.1:0-12999 GCA_036566285.1 Hanamia sp. | reverse complement strand
CCATATTTAAAATGAACTGTTTGCATCCCACGCCGCAAGGGAGCCTTATCCATAATATCATCATGAATCAAAGTAAAGTTGTGAAATAATTCTATTGCTATAGCCACCTGGTAGGCATCTTCAGCTATTTGACCAAACAATTCATTACCCATAAGGCACATCACCGGACGAATGCGTTTACCCTTCAACGTTAGTAAGTATTGCGCAGCGCTGTACAGTTTTTGTGGTTGCTCCGGAAAATGCCGTGCATTAAATCTTTCTTCAAATAAAAGAGATAGTTCTTTAAAAGAAGAAAGCCCTTCAATATTTGAAGGGGAATCAGGAACTTTTTTATTTTCCAAAGTTTGATTATTTTTTTTCAGCAAGTCAGAGTCATTTATAGTTTTACTTTCTATCATTTTTGTATCTGTATTGAATCAAATTCTTAATTCTTAATTTGATTTATTCTTTATTCGCTTTCTTCTTTCCTTTAATTGCTTTTTCTCTCAGGCTTTCCACACCCGGTATCCAATCAAAATCCAATTGTCGTTTCTCTAAATTGGCTGCAACTAATTTTATCCGCACTTTGTCGCCCATCCTGAATTTTTTCCCGGTGCGCATTCCTACCAATGCATAATCCGTATCGTCATGCCGGAAGTCATCATAATCAGAAAGGTCTTTTACATTTACCAAACCTTCGCACTTTTCATTCACTGTTTCTACCCAAAATCCAAAAGATGAAACACCACTAATTACGCCATCCATATCTTCGCCCAGTTTATCCATCATAAACTCCACCTGCTTGTATTTGTTTCCGGCACGTTCCGCTTCCATTGCCGCTCTTTCGCGTTCGCTGCAATGCTTACATTTCTCATCCATCTTTTTATCACAAAGCACATTATTTTCAAGGATCTCATGCAAAATCCGGTGAACCATCACATCAGGATAACGTCGGATAGGTGAAGTAAAATGGCAATAATTTTCGAAGCCCAATCCGTAATGGCCAATATTTTTTTCTGTATAAATTGCCTTGGCCATAGTTCGGATGCCCAATTGCTCAAGTACGTGCTGCTCGGGCTTTCCGTGAACATCAAGCATAAGTTGGTTAAAAGATTTTGCGATAGCTTCCGTGTCTTTCATGTCAAATTTATAGCCGAATTTTCGCGCGAAAGCAACAAACGGTTTTAATTTTTCTTCATCGGGAGTATCGTGTATCCGGTATGGAAAAGGAATTGGTTTTTTATTCACTTTTATTTTAGAAACATGAGCTGCCACAGTACGATTGGCAAGCAACATAAACTCTTCTATTAGCTGATGCGACTCTTTACTTTCCTTCACAATGATTCCGAGAGGTTTTCCCGTTTCATCCAATTTAAATTTTACTTCTGTTGACGAAAAATTGATAGCCCCATTTTTAAATCTTTCTTTTCTGAAATTTTTTGCCATTGAATTCAGTATCGTAATTTCTTCGCTGTACTCACCATTTCCCGATTCTATAATTTGTTGCACCTCATCATAAGTAAAGCGATGATTGCTATGGATAAAAGTTTTGCCAAGCCAGTAATCTTTTACTTTACCCTTACTGTTTATTTTAAAAATTACGGAGAAAGAAAATTTGTCTTCATTGGGACGAAGCGAGCAAAGCTCATTCGAAATCTTTTCGGGCAACATCGGGTTCACTCTGTCGGGAAGATAAACACTTGTTGCTCTTGTATATCCTTCCTCATCCATTGCAGAGCCGGGTGTTACAAAATGGCTTACATCTGCAATATGCACGCCCACTTCAAAATCATTATCACTTAATCTTTTTAGCGAAAGCGCATCATCAAAATCTTTTGCATCTGCAGGATCAATGGTAAACGTAAGCACATCGCGGTAATCTCTTCTTTTTCTCAGTTCATCTTCAGTGATCGTGCCGTCTAAATTGTGTGCTTCCTCTACAACGGCCTTGGGAAATTCCAAAGAAAAACCATTTTGAATAATAATTTCTTTCATCGCCATATCGCCTGCATTCTTCGCCTCTAACACAGACACCACCTCGCCTTCAGGTTTTTTTTCACCTTTCTCCCATTCAATAAATTTTACTACTACCCTATCATTATCTTTCGCGCCATTCAAATTTTTTATACTAACATAAAAATCCGGCATTGCTTTCTGACTATCAGGTTTAAAGAATGCGAAATTTTCACGCACTTCAATATTTCCAATAAATTCCACCTGTTTTCTTTCTACTACTTCTTCTATAACCCCCTCTACACGCCTGCCATTCGAGTCTTTAATTTTTACCCTTACGGTATCGCCGTGCATCGCTTTATTAAAATCCTGTGGCCGCACCAACACATCCTTTTCCCTTCCTTCTGCTATCACATAGCCCATTCCGGAACGGGTAATATCTAACGTTCCTTTCACCAACGGTGCGGGTTTTTTCTTTCCTGTTTTCTTACTCATAAACTATTTTAATAATTAAAATTTACTTTCACAAAGTACAAAATCTATTATTGTACAAAATTAGTTTAATCAACATAACAAAACCATTATTGAAAGCTCGCCCCATGTTGACAAAATCTCAAAACTATTTATCAACTTCACTCTCCCAATGAAGCAAAAAATAATTACCCGCACCATACTTATTTTATCGTTAGTAAGTCTTTTCACTGATGTGGCCAGTGAAATGCTTTATCCTGTAATGCCCATTTTTTTGAAAAGCATTGGATTTTCGGTTTTACTTATCGGCATTCTTGAAGGCTTTGCGGAAGCTGTTGCTGGCATAAGCAAAAGTTACTTCGGCCGTGCCAGCGATATTTCCGGCAAAAGATTGCCCTTTGTGCAGCTCGGTTATTTTTTGAGCGCCATTTCCAAACCCATGATGGCCGCATTCATTTATCCTTTATGGATATTTTTTGCCAGAACAACTGACCGCCTCGGGAAAGGCCTTCGCACAGCCGCACGCGACGCAATTCTGAGTGATGAATCTTCACTCGAAAACAAAGGAAAAGTATTTGGATTTCATCGTAGCCTGGATACGATCGGCGCTGTATTGGGGCCTTCCCTCGCATTACTGTTTCTCTATTATTATCCCGGCAAGTACCAACTACTATTTATACTTGCCTTTCTTCCGGGATTAGCCGCTATCACTCTTACATTATTAATCAAAGAAAAAAAGAAACCGGTTTTGCTAAAAAGCAAACTGGTTTCAAAGAAATTTTTTGACATATTTTCTTATTGGAAACATAGCAATTCCTCTTATAAAAAATTAATAACCGGTTTACTTCTTTTTGCGCTCTTCAATAGCTCTGATGTTTTTTTATTATTGAAAATGAAAACTTCAGGGCTTAATGATACTTCAGTAATCGGCGTTTATATTTTTTATAATATCGTCTATGCGCTGCTCTCCTACCCTATGGGAATATTAGCTGACAAGCTCGGGATGAAAAAGATATTTCTTTCAGGCCTGTTTATCTTTTCAATGGTATACACAGGTTTCGCTGTGAGCAGCAGCGTGTACGTTTTTTTATCACTATTTTTTTTATACGGGTTATATGCGGCAGCCACCGAAGGAATATCAAAAGCATGGATAAGCAATATCGTTGACCGGAATGAAACCGCATCAGCCATTGGCACTTATACTGGCTTGCAAAGCATTTGCGCATTGATTGCAAGCAGCCTTACCGGACTTTTATGGATAACACTGGGAGCAAAGGTCACCTTCATTATTACCGCAGTATTTACACTTTTAGTGATCTTGTACCTTTTTAATTTTTCAACTGTTATTGATAAATCATACGAAAATTTAGAGCTCGTAGATTGATTATTTTATTTTTATAGAAAATTAATTGCTCTGTTGCTTTTTATTACATTCAATCTCATTTCGTTCCCCACCTACCGGTATATCTATACGGCATCGCCCGACAATAATCCTTTATTACCGAGCCTTCTCTTCCTTTCAATTGGGAATACCCAAAATTCCGTGGGTCAAGGAAGAGATATAAGATCATTCAATTTTCCTATAGGCCTTATGGATCTCTCAGGCATCCTTAAAAAAAGAAGTAGCTTTTTTTACAGGGGTTTATTTATTTCAAAAAGGGTTGACAGAAAAATTTTCTTTTAATTTTGATAAACTTATTTATTCATACTTTTAAGTGTTCCTATGCTCAACAGAAGAAAATTCCTCCAGAATTCCATGTTGGCCACACCTTTATTAGCAGTAAAGAATTCCTTTGCCCAAAATAAAATACCAACGAAACCAATTGTAGTTTCCACCTGGGACGATGGCAGAAAAGTAAACCGGGAAGCCTGGAAAATATTATCGAAAAAAGGACGCGCCTTAGATGCTGTGGAAGCCGGCGCTAAATACATAGAAGGCACTATCAATTGTTGCATAGGATTGGGTGGCTATCCAGACAGAGATGGAATAGTTACCCTCGATTCCTGCATTATGGATGAGCACGCCAATTGCGGCGCTGTGGGCGGTTTGGAACAAATAAGACATCCTGTTTCTGTTGCAAGAAAAATAATGGAAACCACCCCACATATTTTATTGGTGGGCAAAGGTGCACAGCAATTTGCTTTAGAAAATGGATTTAAAAAAGAACCCGCCATCCTTTCAGCAGAGGCAAAAAAAGCTTATGAAAATTGGCTGAAAAAAAGTGAATACCACCCGGAAATAAATATCGAAAATAAAAAAGGAAATGGTCCTTTTGCTCCATCTTTTTTTGAAGATGGCTCACCCAATCATGATACGATGGGGCTGGTGGCTTTAGATGCTTCCGATAATATGAGCGGCGCTGTAACTACCAGCGGAATGGCCTTTAAGATTCACGGACGTGTGGGAGATTCTCCGATTATAGGCGCGGGTCTTTTCGTTGATAACGCAATAGGGGCTGCCACATCCAGCGGCATGGGCGAAGAGGTAATTCGTATTTGTGGCACGCACCTCGTTGTTGAATATATGCGCCAGGGATATTCTCCTGAAATGGCGTGCCGTAAAGCCATTGAGCGAATTATAAACCGCGACAGAGAAAAAGCGAAAACCATACAGGTCGGTTTTTTAGCATTAAATAAAAAAGGGCAATACGGAGCTTACGCTATTCAGAAAGGATTTGTTTTTTCGGTAAAAAGCAATGGCGAAGAAAAAGTATACCCGTCAAAATATGTTTTTGATTTGGGGGTTACCTGAGGTCAATAGTGAATGGTCAATGGTCAATGGTCAATGGTCAATCGGTTAATTGGTTAATTGGTTAATTAGTTTATTGGTTAATTAGTTTATTGGTCAATAGTGAACGTCAATTGGTTTATTGATTAATGAGATTGCCAATGAAGAATAGGAGAAATAATAATCCGCGTACTTCGTCTAATTCGTGTAAAGAATCCGTGTAATAATTTTTAAAATAAATCATGCCTCATAAATTAGAGATTATTGGTTTTAATATTGAAAGCTGCATGGCTGCGCAGGACGCCGGAGCCGACAGAATTGAATTGTGTGCATCTCCCGGAGAAGGCGGCACCACTCCTTCTTATGCTTTTATAAAAGAAGCCCGAAAGAAATTAAATATTGATTTGTATGTAATGATCCGCCCCAGGGGAGGGGATTTTTTATACACCAATGAGGAATTTGAAATCATGAAAAATGATGTGATGGCTTGTAAGCAGTTGGGCTGCGATGGAATCGTAACCGGCATCTTAATGGAAGATGGGAAAGTGGACAAGAAAAGATGTAAAGAACTTCTCGAATATGCATACCCGTTAGAAGCTACTTTTCACCGTGCATTCGACAGGGTTGCCGATCCTTATGAAGCTATGGAAGACATTATTGATCTGGGATTTGAAAGAATATTAACTTCAGGTTTGGTGCCAAAAGCTATAGATGGAAAAGAAACGCTTTCCGCATTAATTAAAAAATCAGCAGAAAGAATTATTATCATGCCCGGCTCAGGCGTTAACGCTTCCAATATTATCTCAGTCGCTGAAAGTACCGGTGCCAAAGAGTTTCACAGCTCAGCAAGCTATTATACAGAAAGTAACATGAAGTATCACAATTCATTAATGAATGAATCGCTCCAACATATTGCGGTTAATAAAGAGGAAGTAAAAGCGATGGTTGAATTATTGAAAAAATATGGGGGTTAGCGAATTAAAACCAATAAGGGAGTTTTTTAAGCACCTTTCTAAACTGCAACTAAAGTTTATCATAGTGCCCCCTCAATGACCAAATATAGATTTCGTCCTTTTCAACTTCATAGACAATTCGGTGCTCATCATTAATACGTCTTGACCATTTTCCTGAATGGTGATATTTGAGTCTTTCTGGTTTGCCAATACCTTCATAGGGAGTTTTTTCAATACTTTCTATTAGTTGGGTAATTCTTTTTTGCACTATTTTATTTCCGGTATTTTTCCAATATTTCAAATCGGCTAATGCCTGCTGGAGGTAAATTATTTCCATATATCCGCCGTTTTAATAGCTTTATACCTGCCGGCTTTTTTATCCTCCTCCGCTTTTTTCATTTTCTTTTCAAATGCAGTATCATAAGGACTTTTGGATTTCTTTGTTTTTTCAAAAGGTACTTTTAAAGTCTTGGCTAATTGCTCAAAAAGATTCGCTTGTTCTTTGCTTTGTGGATGTATTGTTATTGTTTCCATGATAGTCATTTATTGAGAAATACAAATATAATTAATTAAAGAGTTAAGCAGACTAAAGGTATCATACATACATAAAGGCCCGCAATTTTAAAAAAAGGGCGCTCAACTTTCCTCCACAATCTTTCTCTCTTCTACTCCAAAACTTCTTTTTTAAATACCCTTATTTCTGATCCTTTTGTAATTAAAACCGATTTCGGATGGACATCGTTTAAAAAAGAAAATTCTTCTCCATACAAGGCTCCGAAATCACAATCTATAACATAACTGATGACCGGTAATATTTCCCAGCGGGGGCGTTGTACTTCATACACATAGGTTTTGGTATCCTTATATTTTGTAAATCCCCAATAACGGTCTGCAATAAATTCTTCATAACTTGAGGGCAATATGGGCGAAGATTTTTTTGCGGATTTCACAGACAATTGATTCCACTTGTTTTGAAAATTCCATTCATATCCCACCTGCAGAAATTCACCGCTATCACTATGAGAATGCCTCATCTTCATGGTTGCATATTTTTGTCCAAAAACAGTATTGGCAATAAAAGTTATAGCCGGCTTTGGTACTATCTCTTTTATAAAAACAACCCCACTTTTCCAGTTTCCCCGATCATTATTTTTTACATAAAACCTTAGATTTACTTCTTCAAAATTGGTATGGAATGGGACACTGAAATTGCGTATCCGCGTATTTAAAAACATAAATGCCATCAAACTTATGTAAGCCTCGCCTTCAAAAAAATCCAACTCAGTCCGATAAGGAAGATACGGAAGCAATAATTCTTTAGGTACCCTGTAATTGGCCATCACAATATTGTTCCATTCGGCAAGTAAAATATGTGATTTCATAAGTAGATTTTTTAAGGTTACCCTCTCTGCCTACTACCTGGATAATTCGTCAGCCTCAATACTTTCGGCCTGTTTCATTTTTTTGAATTGCTTTTTAGGCCTGTCAAATGCCCGGAAAATTAACCGGAAGTTGTTATCGTAAGTAACATAATTATAAACCCAATTACTGAAAACCGCAAACCTGTTTTTAACTCCCAACAGTAAAAGAAGATGCAGTCCCATCCAGATCATCCATGCAAAAAAACCGCCAAAATGAAGATGTGGTTTCGGAATATCCACTACTGCAAGATTGCGCCCGACTGTTGCCATAGAGCCTTTGTCATGATATTCAAATAACTTCAGGTTGGTTTGATTATTCTTTATTTTCTTTAAATTATCCGCCAGCACTTTGGCCTGCGCTATTGGTACAGAGGCTACCTGTGGGTGACCATGCGGATATTTTTCCGTTTCCATGTACGCTACATCGCCAATGGCATACACGTTTTCAAAGCCTAATACTTTATTATAGCGGTCAACCTTTATACGATTGCCTCTTACAATTAAATCTTTATCGAAACCAAAAGGTAAGCTGCCCGTAACACCCGCCGCCCAAACTACCAGGGAACTTGAAATTGTTTTGCCTTTAGTGGTAGTTACTGTTTTTCCGTCAAACTCTTTTACAATGGTATTTGTCATTACCTGCACGCCTAGTCTTTTTAAATATTTCAAAGACTGTTCACTCGATTTTTCGCTCATTGGCCCCAGCAATTCAGGCCCACCTTCCAAAAGAAAAATCCTCATTTTATTTTTAAAATCTATTTCCGGATAATCTCTCGGCAATACAAACCTGCGCATATCAGCAATGGCGCCGCTCATCTCAACTCCGGTAGGGCCACCGCCCACAATTACAACTGTTAGGAGGCTTTTCAAAACTTCTTCATCCCTGACATAAATGGCATCTTCAATATTTTGGAGTAAACGGTATTTTATTTGCAACGCTTCCACTGTGGTCTTCATTGGGTAGGTATTATCTATCAATTGCTGATTGCCAAAATAATTGGTGTTGGCGCCGGTTGCAAGTATTAAAACATCATAAGTAAATTCATCTATATCGGCAATTACCTTATTATTTGCGGTATCTATACTTCTCACATCAGCCATACGAATATGGACATTGCTGTCTTTTTGGAAAGCTTTTCGCAAAGGAAAAGAAATGTTACTGGCATCAAGGCCACAGGTAGCCACCTGGTAAAATAAGGGTTGGAACTGATGAAAATTAAAACGATCTATCAGCGTAACATCAAAGCCTTTTTTGGAACCGAATGCCTGGGCCAGTTTTAATCCTCCAAACCCAGCGCCAACAATTACAATTTTCATAATGATTGTTTAAAGAAGCACAAAGATACAACCGATGCAGGGTTGCCATAATTACCCTTTGCGGAATAATATAACACTATTTCCACAAAAGCCAATAACTGCGTTTGTATCCACTGTTTCCCCTAATACAACAATCTTACCTTAATCGTATCTTTTACGGTTTTCAGCAATTCAAGCGCTTCTTTCGAAAGCGTTTTTTCCACATCAAGAACCACATAGCCTATGGTATCGTTTGTTTTTAAATACTGCCCTAAAATATTGATATGGTGAGAGGAAAGCCGGGTATTAATTTCCGAAAGTACACCGGGAACATTTCTATGGATGTGTAATATTCTATGAGTATGATCCTGCAAAGGCAGGCTCAATGCGGGTATAGAGAGCGACCCCATCGTAACTCCTTTCTCTAAGTAATTAAATAATTTAGTACTTACATCTTCGCCAATATTACTCTGGGCTTCTTCTGTGGAGCCACCGACGTGAGGCGTCAGGATCACATTACTCAAGCCCTGCAAGGGAGAAACGAATTTATCACCGTTTTTTTCAGGTTCTTCAGGGAAAACATCTACTGCGGCGCCGCTTATATCCTTAGCCTTTATGGCATCTCTTAGCGCTACAAGGTCCACTACCCCGCCCCTGGCGTAATTAATAATGTTCGCCGTTTTTTTACAATATTGTAAAGTATCTCTGTTAATAATATTTTTTGTAGTAGGAAGGTCGGGCACATGAAGGGTAATAATATCCGCCACCTTCAACAATTCTTTTAAAGACTTTTTGCTTTCGGCATTACCGAGAGGCAATTTGGTTTCTGAATCATAAAAAATTACTTTCATCCCCATGGATTCTGCAAGCACGCTCACCTGGGAACCAATATTTCCGTAACCAATTATCCCCAGTGTTTTACCACGAAGTTCATGACTTCCGTTGGATTCCTTGGCCCAAAGCCCGGCGTGGGCAAGCCGGTTTTTATCCGGGATTCTTCTTATGAGCATAATAGAAGAGGCTATTACCAATTCAGCCACGGAACGTGTATTGGAATAAGGCGCATTAAAAACGGTAACGCCTTTTTGAGTGGCCGCGGGAATATCCACCTGGCTGGTTCCAATACAGAAGCACCCTATGGCCTGAAGCCTGGAAGCATTCTTAAGCACTTCTTCGGTTATTTTGGATTTGGAACGAATGCCCAATAAGTGAACATTTTTTATTTCTTTTATCAGTTCACTTTCGCTCAATGCACCTGGTATTTGTTTTACCGAGGTATAGCCTGCGTCAATAAATTTTTTAACTGCTGTTTTGCTGATGTTTTCAAGAAAAAGAATATTTATTTTTTCTTTAGGATAACTAGTGAGTTTTTTTTCTGCCATGTTAATATTGTAATGTAATATTGCAAATATAGTCTGATAATCCCTGAAATCTTTTTAATGAGTTCTTATAAATTTATTCCCGTTGTCTTAATTTTTTCTGTAATCCTTTTTGGTTGCGGGTCCACCACAAAAAAATCAAAAAACAATTTCTCCGATTCCACAGGCTATGTAGCGCCTGCTCCGGGTAATATTTCTCCCGAAGATTTTAACCGCTATTACAACGGTATAAAAGAATATTATGAAAAAAACCTGGTAGGCCGGGGATTCAACGGAGGCATTTTGGTGGCAAAAAAAGGGAGGATCATTTTCGAAGATTACCATGGTTTTTCTAATCTACAGAAAAAAGATTCCCTCAACTCACACAGCGCTTTTCATTTGGCATCGGTTTCCAAAACATTTACTGCTATGGCAGTTTTAAAACTTGCTGAAATGGGAAAACTTTCACTGGCAGATAGTGTGCAAAAATACTTTCCTTCATTTCCTTATGGTAACATTACCGTCAAATTATTATTGAACCACAGAAGTGGTTTGCCCAATTATATTCATTTTATGGAAAAACTGGGCTGGAACAAAAAGCAATACTGCTCCAACCAGGATGTACTCGATTACATGATAAAATACAAACCGGCCGCCAGCAGGCCCAATACTCATTTCAACTATTGCAATACCAACTATGCTTTATTGGCGCTGATTATTGAAAAAGCATCAGGACAAACCTATGCTGATTTTTTAAAAGAGGTTTTTTTTAAACCGCTTCACATGAACGATACATACGTGTTTAACATGGCCACAGACAGCGCCACGGCCATGCCTTCCTACGATTGGCGTGGAAGGCCGGAGGGATATACTTTCTTAGATACAGGCTTTGGCGATAAAAATATTTATTGCACTCCCGAAGACCTTTTTAAATGGGACCAGGCATTATATACCAACCAGCTTTTTACAAAAGAAACTATGGAAGAGGCGTTTACTCCTTACAGCAATGAAAAACCCGGCGTAAGAAATTATGGTTTGGGCTGGAGAATGAATGTATATCCTGATGGCAAAAAAGTGATTTATCACAATGGATGGTGGCATGGCAACAATACTGTGTTCATAAGAATGATACAAGACTCCGTTACCATAATAGTCTTGGGAAATAAATACAACCGCGCCATTTATGAATCAAAAAAGATGGCCGATGTTTTTGGTTCAGGGCTAACAATTGAGGATGAGTAACCCGGTCATTTAAAAATAAACTGCCTCACAAGAAAATACCAATTAAAGAGTCGAAAGAATTACCTCTTTTCCGGCGCTCCTTTTATATTCAGGTCTTTGATTCTCTCCCTTATTCTTTTCATAAAGGAAATTCCGGGATCCGTTTTTTCAGTTAGATATTCCGGGTCTGATTCACGCCAAAGCGGCGTTCCAATAAACTGTTTGTATTCATAATGACCGATTACGTATTCAATGGCATATTTGGTTTTTAAATACCTGATCAATTGTTCATTCGCCTCCAACTGAGCTTCTGTAAGCGGATTATCGTTGCTACCTACATTTTCTACTCCAATGGCACAATAATTTAAACCAATCACATGACGGGCAAAAACCGTATCAGGCAGCAATTGAAAAATAGTGCCGTCCCTATCCACTAAATATTGTGAAGAAACATTTAAGGTACTTGCTGAAGCAATCTGTTTACGGGCAACAGGCAAAGTGGATCTGTTGAAAACATCAAATGTTTTTTCAAGAGAAGGAATGGCGGTCCAATGCAACACAATCATTACCGGCTTTATCGTTGGCTGGCTTTGTATTAGTCCGTGCCTTTGTTGGAGGTATTGCAAAGAAAGCTGGGATCTCACTGAATCAAAAACTATGGGTTTATAAAACGTGCGAAATGTAGGTTGTGAAAACGCGCAACCTGTCATTAAAGAAAAGAATATTACCAGGCTTGGCAATATGGAATAGTGGGTAATCTTTTTCAAATCAATTGAATTTTAATATAATAAAGGTATTCTTAATCAGTTAGTCACCACATAAATTTATGTTTCAATTATTTCTATTTCCAACATTTCTTTAAACACTATATCGCTTTTTATAACTGTAACAAGTCATTAATTGTTGCATTGAGGTAAAAAGAAAAAAAATTAGAGATGAAAAGAAATAAAAAAAGCAAATACCGCAATTCCGTATTTGTTTTAGCAAATTAAATACGAAGATAAATACAAGCCAAATATTGTGAGAGCTATTTTTCTTCGATATTATAAACAATGGGGGAAAATAGCATGAATATGCCTTTTTTAAAGAACATATCTGCACCTTTTAGCACCACTTATGCAGGATTTTGCATTATTTAAAAAAAAATATCTTGAGGTATTTGCTTTCTATATATATTTGGTTAACAAATTATTAGTAAATGCTGAAAACGGAAAGACAAGCTTATATTGTTCACCAGGTTCATTTGCACAACAAGGTGCTGTTAACTGATTTAAGTGAACAAATAAGCGTATCAGATGACACTATTCGACGTGACTTACAGGAATTATCCGACGCGGGGAAAGTAATTAAAGTACATGGCGGTGCTCTTTCCCCTTCTTTTCATAATGGCCATCATGCTTCAAAAGAAGTATATGCCTATACCCAGAAAAAGATCATCGCACGAAAAGCAGTGACGCTTATCAAAAATGGAATGTTTGTATTAACCGGCGGCGGAACTACCATTATTGAAATGGCCAGAGCACTTCCACAAGATTTACAAGCCACCTTCATTTCAGGCAGCATCCCTGTACTCTTCGAATATGCAAACCATCCTAACATAGAAGTGATTGCGATTGGCG